>CAZRMY010000033.1:0-11642 GCA_964601295.1 uncultured Thermoplasmatales archaeon
AGGAGGAGATCGTCGGTGTGCATGATGTTGCTGAGGTGGCTGAGGAAATGTTGTGCTTGTGGTATTGAGAGGTTTCCGATGGTGCTGCCGAGGAAGCAGAAGAGTTTTTGTGAATCGGTGGGTATGACCGTGAGTTGGGTCATGAAGTCGGCGACGATGCCATGGATGTGTAGGGTAGGGTAGCGTTGGGCGAGTTGTGTTGCTGATGTGTTGATTGCGGTGGTGCTGACATCTACGGGGATGTAGCGGATGGTGTGTCGGTGTTGTTTGGGGATGTGATCGAGGAGGATGGATATTTTGGTGGCATCCCCGCTGCCGAATTCTATGATATCGCGGTTTTGTAGATGGGTGCTTAGGTGTGCTGCTGCTTGATGGAGGAGACTTATTTCAGTGCGGGTGAGGTAGTATTCAGGAAGCTGGGTGATTTGTTGAAACAGTTTGGATCCTGTGTGGTCATAAAAATAGATGCTTGAGATTTTTTTTGAAGTAGCGGTAAGATTGGTGAGTATGTCTTGTATTTTTTGGTGGTCATTGGTGGGTGGTAGCTGGTGCTCTATGGTGATGGTTTGGTTGATTATGTGTCTCCCCCGAAATATTTTTTTTAGGTGAAAGTGGGTTTTTATGTTATGTAGTTTGTGGTATACTGGTTTCTTGTGGTATGCCGGTTTCGTAGGGGAGGTTGTTGGTGCTCCATTCGTACCAGCCGCCGTCAAAAACGGAGATGTTGTTCCAGCCCATGAGCCAGGCGTTGATGAATGCTTCGCTGCCACGCCAGCCGGTGCCGCAGTAGAATGAGTTGTGTTTGGTAGGGGTGATGCCGGCTGCTGCCCACATCTGTTCTATTTCGTGGTGTTCTCGGGTGGTATGATCGAGGTTGCGGTAGTTTTGCATGTGGTAGGCGTCGGTGCCGCAGTTGCCGAATATCGCGCCAGGTATGCGTCCTTTTTTCTTGATGTAGTGGTAGCCGCTGACTGCTCCGGTGAATTCGTTCCAGCTGCGGACGCTAATCAGGTTTTTATGGGATGATGCGAGAATGTGTTGTGCTTCAGTGAGATCTACGGCGAGTTCAGGGTGTTGTGGTATGGTGATGCCAAAGTTTTTAACAGGTTTTTTGGGGTATTCTTGGGTGGTGGTTTGATAGCCGGCGTCTAGCCAGGCTTGCAGGCCGCCGTTGAGGATGCGTATGTCGGTGACACCGGCATACAGCATGATGAATGCGCAGCGCATGGCCCCGAGGTGTCCGGCGCTGCTGCCGGGGAATGGGTCTTCTGGGTTTGGATGGGAGAATCTTCCGTAGAGGATTACGGTGGTGTTATGGGTGATCCCGAGGTGTTTGAATGCGTTTTGTAGTTCTTGTGGTGATCGGCGGTTCCAGGTGTCTGATGATTCTAGGAGGTTGGTGTCAAGGTCGATGGCGTAAGGGATGTGTCCGTCTTCGTAGGCGAGTCTGTTTTGGTAGTGTGCGTGGCAGATGACGTAGCGTTTGTTGGTGTATTCAGGTGCGGTGTTGGTGGTGATGAGTGTGTGAAGCCAGTTTGCGGGTATGAGATGGGGGTATCGGGGCATTTTTTGCATGGGAAGGTGTGGGTTAGTGGTCCATTCGTTGGGAAAATGATGGTAGACGTGTATATCGGGGTATCCTGCTTTGGTGAATTGTTGGGCGACGTATTCAGTTTCAGCGGTTGTGTATCCATAGAGTATTATGGTGTGATCTGGTGTGATGTTTTTTGTGTGTAGGATGTCCATCCAGTCGATGTAGTGTGACCATTTGTATGGGAGGGTTTTGGCACCAGTTATGTGTCCGCCGCGTGGTTCTTTTTGTAGTCGCCAGCCGTTGTATGCGTCTATGGGTCGGACGTCAAGGATGATGGTTTGGGGTTTTTCGAGGTGTTGTATGACGGTTTTGGTGGTAATGCTTTTCATGTGAGTCAGTGGGGTGGTTATTCTTTGATTTGGACGCCTTTCCAGAATGCTACATAATTGGCTATTTTTTCGTATCCTGGGTTAGGTGTGGGATAATACCATGCTGCGTCTTTATTTATCATGCCGTCGATGTCGATATCATAGTAACTGGCTTGTCCTTTGATGGGACAGGTGGTGTGGGTGTTGCTTTCTTTGAGCGCTTGTTTGTTTATTGATTCGGGTGGGAAATAATAATTGCCTTCTACGATTTCGTAGGTGTTGGTATCTGCGATAATTTTATTTTTCCATATTGCTTGTACCATTTTTTTAAAACCCCAAGTGTGTTTAACAGGTTGGGGTTTATATTGTTTTTAGGTGTAACGCGGGAATTGGCGAAATGTTTTTATGATATGAAAGCAACCTGTGGTATGATGTTTGTGTTGCGAAGCAAGGGTGTTCTGGCTGTGCTGCTGGTATTGTGTGTGTTGTTTTCTGCTGGTGGGAGTGCGTTTCCTGTTTTTTGTGTTGGTGATACGATTAGTGTTGCTGATGTGCCAGCGTGTTTTGATTGGCGTGATGTTGATGGGGTGGATTATACGTCGTCGGTGAAGAATCAGGTGCCGGCGCCAACATGTGAGGCGTATGGGTTGGTTGCTGCTCTTGAAACCATTGTGCATTATCAGGTGGGTGAGCCGTTTGGGTGTGATTTATCTGAGGCGCATTTGTTTTTTTATGCTGGTGGTGGTGTTGAATGGGGTGGTGTTCCGTTAGAATGGGCGGCTGAGTATCTTGTTGAGTATGGTGTGCCTGATGAGGGGTGTTTCCCTGATCCGCATCGGCCGTATGATGCTGCTTTTGAGAGTGTTGCTGGCTGGGAGAATAGGACGGTGAATATTTCTGATTGGGGGTGGGTGCCTCTTGAGGAAACAGCGATGAAACAAGCGCTTATTGAATATGGTCCGTTGGTGGTATGTGTATATACGCGGATGGATTTTTTACGGTATCGTAGAGGTATCTATATGCCTGAGGGGGAGATTGTTTGGGGGCATGTGGTGACGCTGGTTGGGTATGATGATGATCAGCGGTGTTGGATTATTAAGAATAGTGCGGGTCCGCGTTGGGGTGAACAGGGGTATATTCGTGTGTCGTATGATGCGCATTCTGAGGAGCACCCGTTTTTTGCTGATTTTTATGGTGGTGAAGGGGTTATGTATGTTGATGGAGTGGCAGGCAATTTCAGACCTGAGGTTCCGGTGGTTACTATTGAGAAACCTGATTTTCATCATACGTATGTGTTTGGGTTGGAGCTACCGTCGTTTATTAGGAATGTATCAGGGGTACAGTTGGGTGCTGCACGGGTGATTGGAAAGTTGCCGGTGAAGGTAGCTGCTTGTGATACATTGTCTGTTGAGTTTTATCTTGATGGAGAGCGAGTATTTACTGATGTTAGTGAACCGTTTGAAATCGAGGTGCGTGCAAAACGCGGGTTGCATACGCTTGAGGTGGTTGCCAGTGATGATCATACGATTTCTAAGGATATCGTTGATTTTTATGTGATCGTGTAACGGGGCGTGATTGGAGGGAAGAGTTTTACAGTTAGCGATGCTGAATTTTTTATGTGATGTTATAGTGTACATGCTTTTCTGATAAATAAGGCTAAATTTTTTTTTAAGATTATCAAAAAAATGGTGGCATCTAGCAAAATAAAAAAAAGGGGGAATAGTATTGTATGATATGAGGGATAAAAACCAATGATAAAACATACTGTTTCATCTAAAGGAACACAGGAAACAATACTGGGGTCTCAGCAGGGTACAGCGTTTGCAGGGGCAAAGAAATATCGTACGGGGTCTAAGCTAGTTAGTCTTGCAGATGCGTTAATAAAATGTGGGTTGAAAGATGGTGTGACGCTTTCTTTTCATCATCAATTGCGTAATGGTGATCATGTTCTGAATGAAACACTTGCTGCGGTAGATCATCATAGGTTTAAGGAGGCGCGGCTTGCGCAAACAGCGATGTTTAACGTGCATGAGCCGGTGATTGAGTATATAAAGAAAGGTGTGGTAACAAGAATTGAGGGGAGTATTAATGGTGTTGTCGGTGACTATGTGTCAAAGCATCCGTTACCGTATCCGGTGATTTTGCGTTCTCATGGTGGTCGGTGGGGTGCGGTTAAAACAGGGGAGCTGTCGGTTGATATTGCGGTGTTAGCGGCTTCTGCAGCGGATGAGAAAGGTAATTGTACCGGTATTATTGGTGAGAGTGCTTTTGGGCCGTTGGTGTATTCGCAGATTGATGCGTTACGGGCACGTAAGGTTATCATTGTTACTGATACTATTGTTGATTACCCGTGTAAGTTTCAGGAGATATCTGAGAATTATGTGGATTATGTTGTTGAAGTGCCGAGTATTGGTAATCCGGCAAATATTGTTTCTGGGTCGACTAAGATTACAGAGAATCCTATGAAACAGGGTATTGCGCATCAGTGTATTGATCTTATGGAGGCTGCAGGGATTATTGAAGATGGGTTACATTTTCAATCTGGTGCGGGTGGTATTTCACTGGCGGTGACTAAGTATCTTGGTGAAAGGATGGAGGAAAAAGATGTTGTCGCTGATCTGGGGATGGGGGGTATGACGAAGTTTATGACGGATTTGTATGAGCAGGGGCGTATCAAGATGTTGTTGTTTGGGCAATGTTTTGATGCCGATTCTGCATCGTATCTGATGGATCATCCTGATGTGCCGATACTTAATGTTGGGTTGTATGCTGATCCGTATGCGCCGAGTAGAGCGGTTGACAGTCTGGATGTGGTGGTGCTAGGTGCTACAGAGGTTGACACAGAGTTTAATGTTAATGTGAATACGCATAGTGATGGGCGGCTGCTGCATGGTATTGGGGGCCATCAGGATACAGCGGCGGGTGCGCAGCTGACGATTATTACCGCGCCATTATATCGTAAAAACAATCCGATCATCCGTGACCGGGTGACGACGGTGACTACGCCGGGTGATGTGGTTGATGCGGTGGTTACCAATGAGGGTATTGCAATTAATCCTCGTCGAGGTGATCTTATTAAAAAACTGAAAGGAAAACTGGAGATAACGCCGATTGAGGAGCTTAAAAACATGGCGTATGCTGCTGCGGGTGGACCATCTGAACGTGAGGTGGAGGAGGATAGTGTTGCAGTGATTAAATGGATAGATGGTAGTATTTTAGATACCGTGAAAAAAGTGAAAACACGGTAGTTTACGCAGCGAGGCAGTTATCTGTCTGTATATCGTAAAATGCCCATAGATATAAGTGATAGTATGACGAAAAATGCTCCGAGTAATGTCGTATTTGTCCCGGGGTATTCGCTTCCGAGTAAAATGCCTAATCCAATGCCGCCGAGAACGCTGATGATAATTGCTTGTTTGTTCATGTTAATTACCGGTTTTCCAGTTGCCGATGGTGGCAATATGAAAAATTACTGCTGCTGTTGCATAAATAATAACCCCTGTTAGATCATCGGGATGGTGCCAATACTAGTAGATGGTGTTAATGGTGAAGAGTACGGCAGCGAGTAGTGTCCATCGGGATGTTTTTATTACCACCGTAGATAAGTACGCTGCTGTGGTATATTAATTGTTCTTTTTAATTGCTGGGAGGGATATGCTTATGTAAGGTTGAGGCGGAGATGAAGGTGTTACTGTTGTAGAGGTGGGAGGTATATGTTATCGGGTGAACACTGAGGGGTTGCAGGATTCGCAGTCTGGGAGTTCCGTGATCATCGAGGTTTCATTGTGAATATAGATGATGTTGATACCTAGGCCCTGGAAATCAAGTCCTTTGATGATAAACTCAGTGTCATACTCTGGTTCTACGAGGGTGTTTGTGATAATTCTGCCTTGTGCGGGTGGTGCTAATGGAAGCTCGAGGACGACTATGCCGTCGTTCTGGTGGAGAGTAACGTTATCTGTTGAGGTGAGATTTCCTTGGAAATTATAGTGTTGTAACGTCCAGTTTCCTGCGATATCTGGGTATTGGTCAATTGGTTCTAGTTTCTCAAAGGTAATATTTACAGCATCAATATAGTAGCTGCGTGTGGTTTCCCAGGAGCCCCAGACGCCGATGTTGACGTATATTTCACCAGAGGGGTCTGTTTCTACAAGGTATTCAAAGGTTTTGTTAAGCCAGACGAAACCGTCAGCGCCGGTGTGATGACCGGTGTCACCTTCGTAGTTTAGATCATCTCTGCTTGTTACACTGCTGTTGCGGACGGTTGTGATAATGTTAAATAAGTTAAAATCACCAAAATCTGCTGTAGCAAACTGGTATGAGATGGTTGCGGTATACAGGGTGTTAGGGGCGACGGAGTAGGTGTGTTTCATCCAGATTTTTCCTGCGTCATTGACATTTTCAAGATAGAGTTTCATAGCATATAAACCATCAGCTGCGTGTTCATCACTTCGTTCAATTGTCCAGTTCACAGGTGGATTATCAAGATCGGTGCCGTCTATTTGCCAGCTTTGCGTGTTTTCTTCAAACGAGTAGAACCACTGGAGTGTTTGCTTAGGGGCTGTATCAGATTCCATGCACCCGGAGAGCATTCCAGCTAGGCATACTATATTTACAAGCAGTAGTGTCTCAATTAGGTGGTGTTTCATAGGAGTATTCATAGGTTTCACAGCTCATGCTTCCTGCATTAGTTACCAGGTTTTATAAATCTATGGAATTTATTTGGAAACTCCCTAACAATTGTTCTAATGAGCAGAGTATGGTTTCTTGATTGAGCGGGTATGCAGCAAGTTTTATGGTGAGATGATAGCAGTCTCCGCCTTCGGTGATGATGAATTGGTTTTGCTGTAGTGCTGGTTTGTCTAATCTGAGATAAAAATTGCCTTCTGCGTCCAATCGTGTTTCTCTTTGCTGATATAGTTTGTGTTTATCTGTGGCGCTTAACTGGGTGAAAATGGTTTCTAAGAGTAAGCGGTTATGTCGTCGTTTAGATGTCTGCATGGTAAGGATGTGGATGGTTTTTTGGTTGAATCCTTCAGCGGTTTCATGTTGGATCGGGATGGCTTCTTTGGTGAAATCTAGAGGTAGTAGTGTGTTAAATCCGTTTTTGGTGACCGGTAGGTTCTCTGGGTTTTTTTCAAATACTCTGACTGATATGGTATGTACGAGTTTTTTCATATGTATCGCGGTGGGACTTGTTTTTAGATAGGGGAGGGTATAAATAGTTTTACCGTGTATAGGTTGAATAGTCTATGTGTATATATTGGATGTAATTTAGTATGTGTAGGTGAGAGTGTATGAATATAAAGTGTTTGTTTGGTTTTCATAGATGGAAGAAATTTGGTGGTCCTAAGAATGTGGGTGGTGGTAAGTTTGAGCAGAAATATGTTTGTGAAAGATGCAGAAAGATACGAAGGAAGACGAGTTAAATAATGAGTAGGTGTGTTTGTTGTTTCATCTTTTTTTTTGTTATACTTTCTTTATAAGATAAGGGAGTGATATCGTGGAGGTTTCTAAGTAATAGCTTATGATGAGTTGTCTGAGGAGCAGTTAGTTTATGTAATAAATCATGTATTTCAGTCGTTGAAGACATGGTAGCAAAATCTTATGAGAAAGATGTTGTATCAAATACATTTTTTAGATATGTGCTTATTGTTGCTGGAACGGTTTTTTTAGGGTGTGGTGTTGTTGGTATTTTTGTGCCAATTCTTCCTACAACTCCTTTTTTGTTACTGGCAGCTGCCTGTTATGCTCGTGGTTCCCGGCGATGTTATACGTGGCTTATGACTAATAGATGGTTTGGTGGGTATATTAAGAATTATCGTGAGGGCAGGGGTATTCCCTTACTATTTAAGGTTTTGACACTGCTGTTGTTGTGGGTGACTATTCTTTTTTCTGTGTATGTGGTAGTTGATAGTGTGTGGATTGACATACTGTTGCTGATAGTTGCGTGTGGTGTTACTGTTCATATAGTGTGGATTAAAACGTATAAACATGAAAAGTAGGTGATACCATAAGTATTTAAAGAGAGTGTATCATTAATTTTTTTACATAACCAGTATCTTTTGAATAAGTTGGTATGCAGTGTATATATGGGAGGTGATCTCATGGCAGAAAATATAGATGAAGTAATGAAATGTCCGGTGACGGGTAGAACGCGTAAACCGATTGCTGGTGGTGGGACGTCAAATCAAGATTGGTGGCCAAATCAGTTGAACTTGAGGGTTCTTCATCAGCATTCGCATAAGAGTAACCCGATGGGTAAAGCGTTTAACTATGCGGAGGAATTTAAAAAACTTGATTATGCATCTTTGAAGGAAGATCTTTATGCTTTGATGACTGATTCGCAGGAGTGGTGGCCCGCTGATTACGGGCATTATGGCGGTCTGTTCATCCGGATGGCATGGCACAGTGCGGGTACCTATCGTATGGGTGACGGGCGTGGTGGTGCAGGATCGGGTAGTCAACGGTTACCACCGTTGAATAGTTGGCCGGATAATGCGAATCTTGATAAGGCGCGTCGGTTGTTGTGGCCTATTAAACAAAAATATGGTAACAAGATATCCTGGGCGGATTTGATGGTTCTTGCGGGTAACTGTGCTTTGGAATCAATGGGTTTTAAGACGTTTGGTTTTGCTGGTGGACGTGAGGATGTGTGGGAGCCTGAAGAGGATGTCTATTGGGGGAGTGAAGACACGTGGCTTGGTGATACGCGGTATAGTGGTGAGCGGGATCTTGAAAATCCGCTTGCTGCGGTACAAATGGGTCTTATTTATGTGAATCCTGAAGGGCCGAATGGTAATCCGGATCCTGTTGCCTCGGGTGTTGATGTCCGTGAGACATTTGCGCGTATGGCCATGAACGATGAAGAAACTGTAGCCTTGGTTGCTGGTGGGCATACTTTGGGTAAGTGTCATGGTGCGGGTGATGCCGCTCATGTGGGTCCTGAGCCTGAAGCAGCAGGGATTGAAGAGCAAGGACTTGGCTGGAAGAGTAGTTATAAAAGTGGCAAGGGTGATGATACGATTACTAGTGGCATTGAAGGTGCCTGGACGCCTAATCCGATTAAATGGGATATGGGTTATTTTGATATGTTGTTTCGGTATGAATGGGAGAAGGTGAAAAGCCCTGCGGGTGCCTGGCAGTGGGTGCCAAAGAATGTTGCTGATAAGGATAAAGTACCGGGTGCTCACGATTCTTCGAAACGCGTTCCGCCTATTATGACCACAGCGGATCTGTCGCTGCGTTTTGACCCGAAGTATGAGCCAATTGCACGTCGGTTTCATAAACATCCTGATGAGTTTGCCGATGCGTTTGCGCGTGCCTGGTTTAAGCTGACCCATCGAGATATGGGGCCGAAATCACGTTATCTTGGTCCTGAGGTTCCGTCAGAGGATCTTATCTGGCAAGACCCGATACCTCCTGTTGACCATGAGCTTATTAATGCCAAAGATATCGCTGATATTAAGGGTAAAATTCTTGCTTCGGGAGTGCCCATCGCAGAACTGGTGTCGACTGCGTGGGCGTCAGCGTCTACCTTCCGTGGTTCGGATAAGCGTGGGGGTGCTAATGGAGCACGCATTCGTCTTGCCCCACAAAAGGATTGGAAGGTTAATCAACCAAAGCAACTGGAGAAGGTATTGCAGATTTTAGAAAAAATTCAAACTGATTTTAACACCATGCAATCAGGGGATAAGAAAGTTTCACTTGCGGATGTGATTGTTCTGGGGGGATGTGCTGCTATCGAACAGGCTGCAAAGAATGCTGGTCATACGGTGAGTGTGCCTTTTTCAGCAGGGCGCATGGATGCATCGCAGGAGCAAACCGATGTGAAGGCATTTGCTGTTCTTGAACCCGTGGCAGATGGGTTCCGTAATTATCTGAAAAACAACTATGCGGTATCGGCAGAGGAACTCCTTGTGGATCGAGCGCAACTGTTGGGTTTAACTGCTCCTGAGATGACGGTGCTCGTTGGTGGTATGCGCGTATTGAATGCTAACTTTGATGGGTCTCAGCATGGCGTGTTTACCAACCGTGCAGAGGCACTTACCAATGACTTCTTCGTTAATCTTCTTGATATAAACACTGTGTGGAAGTCAACGTCAAAAGACAACAATCTGTTCGAAGGGTGTGATCGTAAAACGGGGAAGCTGAAATGGACCGGTACTCGTGTTGATCTCGTCTTTGGTTCGAATTCGCAGCTTCGTGCAATCGCTGAAGTCTATGCGGGTAAAGACGCAAAAGCAAAGTTTGTTCATGATTTCATTGCAGCCTGGAATACGGTAATGAATGCTGATCGTTTCGACCTTACGTAGCCTTGGGATATCAGCAGTACTTGATCTGTGAAGTTCACGGTCAAAATTGAGGTGTACAACCCTGGTGGGTTAGCAGAACTTTGTCTTTCACCCAATTATTCATAGTGCATATGGCTGTTTTGCTGGAAATAAATCCATGCTTACTGGCATAGCTAAACGCGGTATTTTTTCGATAGGCATCCCGTAGATTACTTTCGGCATGAAGGATAACAGAGGGTTGGTGATGCCTAACCAATTATCGTAATAATTTTTATACCACATGCTGAAAAGAGATTGATGTTCATAGCCGCTGACATTGTTGTTGAAAAAATTGTTTTTAGTGATGAGATTGGCATTTGACCACCATTCGATTTCTACGGCGCAGAAGGTTGTGGCTACTGTATTGTGGTGTACGTTGTTGTGCTTTGAATTATAGTCGATGACAATTCCGCGATGATAGTTGTGTGATATGTTGTTGTAATACCTAGCAGGTTTTGAAAAACATTTACCCTTACAAAAAAACAATATTTATTATTTTATTAAAAATGTAAGGGTAAATTATTTTAGATATTGTTCGTACTCTTTGATGTATCTTTAAAAAATATCATGAAATCAGAATATGGAACATATATTGAAAAATGGTTAAAAGAAAATTTTAATGAGTCTTAGAACAATAAAGAATTGATTTTTTTTCTGCTCTCCACTAATTTTCTTAGAGAATATTTTTCTTTTTTTGTTAAATGTTTTTTTTCAATTGTTCTTCTCATTTAATTATATGATAATATTTGCTACGTATAATTTTTTCTTATTAAATTAACGATGATCATTTTTACTAAAATCAAGAGAGTGCTAGATATGATCTCTTAATTGAGTTTCAAGATCAAGTATAGTAGTATATGCCACGTCACAACCATTGATTGTTATTTTTCCTGTGTTTCCTTTAAGAGAAACAACTAGTGCTTTGTCTGGTTTGTAATAGTCAATAAATGCTCTGAGGCTTTTTTCAATTTTTCCAACGTCTGCTTGTATTTTTACCTCAATTGGAATTACTCTGTTATCTATCTCAACGATAAAATCGACCTCAGTTTTTGTTTTAGTTCTCCAATATTTTGGGTTAAAACCTATCTTTAACAGCTGCGTTAAAACATAGTTTTCAAACAATTTTCCATCTATGTTTGCATCAAATGTCTTGGTGATTATATTTTTTAAACCAGTATCTACAAAATACAATTTTGGTTGTTTTACAATCTCCTTTTTTTTATTGGTAAAAAATGGAAGAACTCGATATATCAAATAACTTTTTTCCATTGCATCAAGATATTTTTTAACTGTTTGAAATGACATATTTAAATTATTACTAATCGTATCATATGAAAGAATTTCACCAATTGAATGCGCAAGATATTTTGCAAAATCTTCTAAAGATCTAATATCATCTATTGAAAA
>CAZRMY010000033.1:11652-15992 GCA_964601295.1 uncultured Thermoplasmatales archaeon
CATCCTTAAGTAGCATGGTATCATAAAGATCGCTTAGAATTGTTTTTTTAATATCGATGTCTTCTGTTAACACGACTTTAGGGTAGCCGCCATAGGTTGCATGTTCCCATATCATGCGTTCAATAATTTTAGGTGTTAATTCTTTTTGAGTTTTGGATGATAAGAATTCTTTTAGAGAAAAAGGAAATAATTTAATAATTGATACTCTTCCAACAAGATAAGAGAGTATTTCTTTTGAGAGAATGATTTCAGAAGATGATGTAATCCAGAGTTTATAGTCTGAATCTACAAGATATTTTAATTTTCTTCCGGCATCCTTACAATATTGCACTTCATCTAAAACAGATAGGTCATAGCTTGAGATAAATTGTTTTTCAAATTTTTTAACATCTTCTTCAAATAACGATCGTGCATCAGGGTCATCAAATAAGATATATGCAGAGTTTTTGTTTTCTATTTGTTTTTTTAGAAAGGTTGTTTTCCCTGCTTGTCTTGCTCCAACTACTGCAACCATGTTATAATTTTTGGATATTTTATCAAATTTTTCTCTCACGTCTCGTTTAACATACATATACTAGTTAGTTAAGTTTTTTATACTATAAATAATTTACTAAAATTAAACTGTAGTTTAATAATAGTAAACCTAAAATTAAACTGTAGTTTAATAAAAGTTATTAAAATCTACTAGGTATTGTATATCAAATGCAGAATTCAGAATGTTTTCTTCTGTTGAAAAGATCTGCTAGGGGTGATATTTATATTTTACAAAATTAGTTTCACCTTTCATTTTAAAAAATTGCTCCCGTGTCATATGTGCAGATTTAAGAGCAGAGTTAATAATTACATTCTGTTGTTTAGACCAATCTTTATCACTATGAGTGCGGACATACTTTGCCCATTTTCGAACAAAACGTTTACGTTCTTTTTCATTTTCTTCAATAAAACCCACGTAACATCTCCTTATATTTCCGTATCAATTTAGTATCTACATATTCTTTTGCTACTTCTTTTATATGATTTGCATCATCAATATCTTTTGGTGATTTAAGTACCACTTCCTTAAAAGCTATTTGGAACTCTAAATGAGAAATCTTTAACGTTCCTTTCGAAAGCTTTACATTAATACCGTTTTCAAGAGCTAATGTATCAAACCTATGTTTAACCCATCTAAGCTCCACATTTGGTATCATCGTATCTTTTTTCGCAAATCTTATTGCAAGATTATCTAATAGATACTCATAAAGTGAAGCGTCTTCTTCAGCATTAATACAATAAAAATTATCTTTCTTTAATTCTTTATATAACGCTTGAAATGTTGGAAAATCTATTTGTTGAATAATAACATCAACATCTTCGCTTACACGAGCTCTACCAAGTAAAATCGAAACATAACCACTAACTAAAACATAGTTTACATGTCTTTCTAGTATTTTTACAAAATCAATAGTAAATTTATCAAGTTCTGATAATTCTCGATCAATTTTAATGGTTTTTTTATCGATAAATTTCATACGAAAACATCAACAATTAATTAATGCAATTCAATTTAAATATGTTATTGACACACCTGCCAAGTATTATTCTCTAAAAGCAAAATGATATACGAAAAGATGAAATTATTGATTTAATTAAAAGAGAAGTAGGATATGATAGATTAAAGTCAGTTGATTTGTTGAAATTGACTATCAGATAGTGTTCTAACATGTACAGCATTCAAGTGTAAAAAACACCCCGTTCTATACAATTTCCCTCCGTATAAAAAATCTTAACCTGCATGGTCCGCATAGTAGTATTGCTGAGATTTTTAATACCGTTGGGGTTTTCTATATCGTACAGTATATCCTTTTGGAGGAAACATATATGAAAAAAATGTTAATTATTTTGATAGCGTGTATGTTTTTAGTTAGCATGCTATCAGCTATAACTGTAGAAAAGAAAGCTGACGAAACTATTTTTGAAGCAAGAAGATTTATTGAACATCGTGATATCGTTCCGGTATATACTGAACACGGACTGGAAAGATCCTTTACAGAAAGGGGGAAACCTGGGGTTTATGTGACTATCACAAATCCACTAAATGGCGAAACCGTGAGTGGCACCGTTACAATAACTGTTGATTCAAATGACAATCCGGATATTGCCATTGATGGTTCTATTGTTGGTAGTGGTTTAAGTTACATTTGGGAGACAACTTCTTATTCTGATGGGTCTCATACAATTGAGGCTTCGGCGAAGGGACATAAAGATACCATTACGGTAACCGTTAGTAATGGAGGCAGTTCGAATTCTCCACCCACCGCAGATTTCACCTACACTAAAACAGATCTCACCGTAGATTTCACTGATCAAAGTAGCGACTCCGATGGCAGTATTAGCAGTTGGTACTGGGATTTTAATGATGGTGCCACGTCAACATTACAAAACCCTTCGCATACGTATGCAACTGATGGCACGTACTCTGTAAGCCTAACTGTAACTGATAATGAAGGAGCAACAGATACAACAACACAAAGTATTGCTGTGTCCAGTGGAACCACAAATAACCCTCCAACAGCAGATTTCACCTACACCACATCAGATCTTACGGCATACTTCACTGATCAAAGCACAGATACTGATGGTTCGATCAATAGCTGGGACTGGGATTTTGGTGACGGAAGCACTTCAACTGCAGCTAATCCAACGCATACCTATGCAACTGATGGCACGTATACGGTAGGGTTAACGGTTACCGATGATGATGGAGCACCAGATAGCACATCTCAAAGTGTCACGGTATCCAGTGGAACCACGGGGAGTATGCATGTTCAAGATGTTTACCTCTGGCTTGCTGGAAATGCTGGACCATGGCAACATATAGGCGTTCAAGCAACCATTGTTGACAGCAGCAACAACCCACTTGGTGGCGTAGCAGTGGACCTGCAGCTTGAAACACCAACCGGAAGTATATTAACTAGTACCGCTGCAACCGATTCCAGTGGAATAGCAAGTACGGTATTTGAAAAAGCATCTCGGACCTCTGGTGTTTTTACCGGAACAGTGACTGGTCTTACTAAATCTGGCTATACCTGGGATACATCAGCTGATGTTGAAACCTCAGATACCTACGGCGGAGGCAGTTCGAATTCTCCACCCACCGCAGATTTCACCTACACTAAAACAGATCTCACCGTAGATTTCACTGATCAAAGCACAGATACTGATGGTTCGATCAATAGCTGGGGCTGGGATTTTGGTGACGGAAGCACTTCAACTGCAGCTAATCCAACGCATACCTATGCAACTGATGGCACGTATACGGTAGGGTTAACGGTTACCGATGATGATGGAGCACCAGATAGCACATCTCAAAGTGTCACTGTTTCAAGTGGTTCAGGAACGGTTAATAAATATGCTCTGGTAATCGGTATATCTGACTATGAAGGTTGGCAAAATGATCTGCAGTATTGTGATGATGACGCAAATGACTGGAAAAACTTCTTACAAAGCCAGGGATATACGGTAACCACACTAATTGATTCGCAGGCAACAGCAGCAAATATCGAAGCAGAAATTGATAACTTAATAAATATTGAAGACGGAGACGATCATGTTGTTTTAACATATTCGGGTCATGGAGACGACTACTCAAGTTATGGATCATGTATCATATCCCAAGACCTGTATTATCTGTCACATGGATTCTTTGAATCAAAGTTTTCCAATGCAGAAAGCAATCATATATACTTTACATTTGATGCATGTTTAATCGGTGATTTCCAAGGGCTTATCACTTCAAACCGATTTGGGGCATTTGGAAGCAACAACCAATATTCATATGACGGAGATTCCTCAATGCAAAACGGAGTTTTCACATATTATCAAATAGAGGGATGGGATATTTACAACGATTTCGAGGGAGATTCAAACTACGCAGTACAACAAATGGAAAATTGGGCATTATCAACAGGGTATACTGTAGATCCATTCTACGTTGATCAATACTCGGGTTCAATGTATCCATAAAAACACCCTCCTTCTCCTTTATTTTTTTAAATTTTTTCCAATAGATAAAGAGATCTGAAAAATATATTCCAGTTTTACTCCTGTATGATAAGGCTAAACTGCATTTAGAACGTCTATTTTTCGTTTGTATGCGGGTATAAAATAATGGATTTGGATAAGTAATTTGAATGTTTAGATTTGATTAAAAAATTGAAAAAACAGATAAATAAATTTATTTTATTCTGAAAAAGAAATTCTCATTTATATGCACCATAGCAAACAATTTTGGTAAGGTTGGTGCATATTATTGCGAATGATCTAGTCATTGGAAATTGTTCTTTTCAATTGATAAAAAA
>CAZRMY010000034.1:0-15775 GCA_964601295.1 uncultured Thermoplasmatales archaeon
ACAATTGAAAACACAACTTACTATCGAGATTGGTTGAAAACTGCAAAAGTTTTGTATTGAAAAAAGGTGCTTCATATACGCCTTACAGATTATCCATCGAGGAAACTTATACTAGATATGTGGATCATTTTTGCTTAAATTACATTTCTTAAACGATATGCTACATTTAATTTTCAAATTTTTGGCAAATCCAAAAGATTTAAAGCAAAAGAAAAGATTTAATCTTGTATGAAAGACGATTCCGTTATCATTGTTGCTTTAGTTCATCTTATTACCACAATTGGATTTGCTCTTTTGTTGAATTTTGCAAGTCCTTATTTCATTCACTTTTTAAGTTTGTTTTTCGGTGAATCTATTTTTACATTGGCAAACGATATTGGTGGGCTCGTTTTTGTTTGTGTTTTGCTTATTTTTTATTTCATAATCGTGATATTGCATATTCTTATTGCTGATACTGCAGAAAACAAACAAACCGTCATCAACTAGCTAGTCATATGTTTTTTTTCCGTTCTTTGTGTTAAACTTAATACTTTGGTTAATAAATAGAGAAATCGCTGAGGGTTCATTTTAAGCCATTCTGAGACGTCTATATTTGCATTAATATATAACCATTAATATAAAAAGATATTGCTTCTACGTCCACGAGAATCAATCCTCGGGCATTTCTGAGGGGTAGCCTAACCCTCATACACACAATTTACGTATATTATACAGATTATATGTATATTAAGCGCATATATATAATGTAGTATAACTCTATAACGTTACTCAAGTGTATACGTCTTAATGAGATATTCTACCATTTCAGACCGTGAACGTACAGAATCTTTAGCTATTTTGGTGAGTTTATTATTAGCATCTTTAGATAACATCAGATTGATACGTAGCTTATTATCTTTAGCCATACAAGATAAGTAGTATGTGTGGTGTATTCAAATATATAACGCCTCAAATGTAAGTATAAATATTACTCCCCAAATAATATTCTTATATATATCTTTTTGTATATGAAATAGACACTAAATTACAAGTAATGTATATAGATAGATATTTATTTAACCAAAAGTATATAAAGAAATCATTCATATTAGATAGTTAGGAGAGAGAGATATTTGTGTGGCGTTTTTATGTGTCTATTCTATATAAATGTTATCCCTCTTTCCTTCTGTTGGAAAATATGATTTTGAAAAAGGGTCACACTCTATTATAGTGGGGACAAAATGTGATAAATAATTTTGTCACATATATAGTATATTGGGGATGTATGTATTTTGTAAATGTTATAAAAGGAAAGGAAAAAAGAATATGAAAGAAGAAAATATGGAAGAAGAAGTTAATGTTTTAAAGTTAAGAAACGGTTTGGAAGTATATTTAGATTCTAATACCAATGAAGCAATAATTATAGATAAGGGTGATAGATTCTTACCTATAACACAAGATAAACTAGATTACTTGCTCGAAAAATCCTATACCTCAAACAGGGGAAGATTGGATTATATACCCACAGGGTAGGTAATCCCTACCCTATCTTTTTTCTTTATGTAGAAATGTGATTACTAGGAGGTTAGTATGAATACTAGAGAAATTAGAATAACATTGTCAGATATACAATTTAATGCCCTAAAATCAGTTAAAGAGAAGGAAGGTATAACGTGGAAACAACTGTTGTTAAGAGCTATTGAGTTTTTGTAGATTGTTAGTTCAACTGTATGTACTCTGTTTTTAGAATGTTGTATTGTGAAATAAATAATAGGAAAAGAAAAAGAAATGAGTAAAGAAAGAAAATGTATAGATTGTGGAGTTGACATTTCCCACAGAGGAAATAGAGCCAAAAGATGTGAAGAATGTCAAAAAGCGTATAGAAGAAAATATAAACGTGAGTGGGAAACAGACCCGAATAAAGGTTTCTTCGGTGTCACAAATAGAGAAAGAAGAAATGTAACAAGACTAGGCAACGAAAAGGATGATTATGTATTTATGCAGTATCAGAAGAGACTTAGAGATTTTGATAGACAAATCAAAGAGGGGGTACCACATGCTCGAGAAAACAAACAAGAGTATATCAATAGTTACAAGTCCTTACCTATAGATGAATTTGAAATTGGTAATGAGGTAATGAGATTGAAATATTCACAATTGAGAGTTAAAGATGAGTGGGAAATAGAAGAAGAATATTATGTGGAGTATGAGTAAGAGGAATAGATTTCTAACTGTCCGGTGTTATTTATGAGAGGGGATATTCAACATAATATCTTCACCTGTATGTGCTATGAGATAATGGGCAGGGATAATACAGATTGTATTGTCCCTTCCAACCTCAATAGAGTTTTTTTTATAATTCGAAGTTAAAGTATGGAAACAATAAACAAAAGAATGGTTAAAAAAATAAAACAACTTTATAAAGAAAATAGTAGGCTCAAAACATGGTTAGGCGAAAAATATCAAACAGTTCTCGAAGAGCCATTGACAAAACACCACCAAAACGTGTTAATGGACATGCAAACCAACCCACATGTAAGAAAGTGGTTTGAGAAACTGCCTTCTGATGCAAGATCAGAGGATATAGAATACACTCTTACTTACGATGGAACAATGCCAAAAACAGAATACCGATGGGAAACTATATCTCCAGGGGTAATTACCAGAAACTATGATGGGCTAAAGAAAGGAGTCAATCCCGATAAAGATGATAACGTACATCTTAAAAAAGTATATCTACGAAATCCTAACACAGGGGAAACGTGGATAAGATACGAACGGGACTATAACTATTAAGGATGTAGATAATGTTATACAAATTGGAATCGGGAAATATAAATGGAAGATGAAGATATTTTAGATACCTGGTGTAACTATGGTATTGTGATAAGAATACCATATGGAAAAACCAAAGAATTAAAGGAGTGGTGTAGACAAAAGGGGTATAGAGTATTCTATGATATACCTACCTTGAAATACATCCAAATTAAGACACTAGAAGAAAATCCTTATCCTTCCAGTAGCGGAGATAAGGATAATGCACTATAGACTCTACATGTTTTATTGTATATTAATTTGCTATAGCGTGAGCCAGTTAGGTAAGGGGATACAATGACTTCTGAAGAGGATATCCTCAAGGAACCCGATCTAGTAGCAAGAATAATAGATGAGGTACACAAAGAATTCTATGGCGAAGAGGACTCTATAATGGCTTTAATTGTAAGCATAACCACTAGGTTAGTTAAAGAGTGTAATGCAGAATCTCGGAATATCGTAGTATCTGAAATGTCTGGTGCGGGTAAAGATAAACTCGTGAAAACTCTTTGTAATATAATGTTAGAGCCCGAAGTTACCTACTATCATAGAAGCAAACTAACGCCAGAAGTATTTACGTACTGGAACAATCAATCTGAGTTTAGTTGGGAATGTAAGGTAATACATGTTGAAGATCCACAACCTGACTTGTTAGATTGTCAGGGTTTCAAGACGATGGCAAGTGGTGAGAAATCGGCTACCATCGTAATCAAACAGAAAGCCTATGATATAAAAATTGAAGGTAAACCCAATCTAATAATAACCTCTTATGAAGGTTGTGCAAACATAGAGGGTGTACGCAGATATCCATTTATACATCTTAACACCGACAGAGAGCTAACAAAACAGGTAAAAGAGGGTATATCTCGTAAATATGCTAAAGAAACAAAGATAGAATATGACACCACATTGAGAAAGGCATTAAATCTATTGAAACCCTATAAAGTTGTAATACCTTATGCCACACAATTAAGTAAGTATTTTCCTAGTGACCTTGTAGTAAGAACATACTATGGCAGATTTCTTGATTATATATGTGCTAGTGCGGTTTTACATCAGTATCAACGAGAGAAGGATAAAGATGGGGATTTAATCGCAACGTTAGATGATTATGAATTAGCGAGAATTGCCTTTCTTAAGACAACCAATAAGGATACTATGATGCCCTTGAATCGAGAACAAGAAAATCTACTAGATGTGTTAATCAATGAGAGACAACCTATGTTTGTGACAGATATACACAAAAGAATAGCTAAAGGTCGAGATTGGATCTACCGAAATCTGGAAGTGTTGAAACGATATAAGTTAGTCGAACAGTCCAGTGAATTTAAGGAAGATGCAAACAAGGAAGTAACAACCTACGAATATTCTGGTTGTCGTGGGTTGTCGGAACCCATCCGACTACCGCCAACAGGGAGGTTGTCGGGTTGTCGTGGTTGTCTTTGGGTATTAAAGAATATAGACGAAATGAGGAAGAAGAAGGGATTAGATTGTATTTACTCTTATTATTATAATACAACCAATACAACCATACAAGCACCCATATACTATACTACTACAACCACACTACAACCACCCTACAACCAAAATAATGAATGTGTTAATGCCGATGAATCTAATATTGATGGTGATACAATAAAGTATTATACATCTACAAAAGAAGCTGAGGAAGTCCATAAACGGTTAATGAGAGATACACCAAGAAGTGAATGGGCAGAATCTGACGTTAAAGAATGGAAGGAACATGTTAGAAATGTTATGAAATCACCTATATTCGACATTTAGATTCCTTCAGAGGGGGATGGGTTATTAAAGAACTGAAGGTGAGGGTTACTCCTCTTAACCCAATAGCCATTGAAGGTAAAACCTCTTGAAATCAAGATAACCTATCCCTCAAATATCATTGTCCTTCCATAGAATCTGTGAAGGATATGTTACTGAATTCCCAATTCTATAATGACATAATAGCTTGGTTCTACTCCCCTATTTTTTGTTATAGGAATATACGATATGAAATTACAACATGAAAAACAATCGATAACGGAATACTGTCCTGTGTGTAGTAAACCACAGGTAATGAGATTAGTATCTAGTACCGATAACGGTAGCCTAGTCACTAATGTTTATAGATGTAATGTGTGCGGTAAGAAACTCCGTATAATGTACAAGGTATAATTTGAGGTTAATAACTATGAAACGTATAGAATGTCACATATGCGAGAATGTATACGAGCTAACAGATGAAGAATTACTTATCTACAAGATAAAAGATAGGCAACTACCTGTTTGTCCTTATTGTTATGAAATCATAACTCAGATATGTAACTCTACAAGCAAAGGTAAGAAGAAATGAGTAAAGAGGCACTACGGGAGTAAATTATGCCTACGCAAGGACGACCAACTAAGATCACCGATGATATAGGTAGAGATATTATAGAGTTACGTAACATAGGTATGACTTATGAAAATATAGCAGATAAAGTATTAAGAGATTACCATGTACGTGTATGTGGGGAAACAATACGTAGATACATTAAGAACATTGGGGTACAGTACGGAAAGAAGAAGCCCCCCGAGCTTATAGAAAGTTGTAGGCAAGTCTTTAGAGCCATACGTTTTCAGATAGACTCTAGTGATATGCCAAGTAGATATAAGAAAGCATTAAACAATTATATTAAACCACAAGAAAGCACATTAGAGACTCACATAAAAGAATATTATTCTAAGAACCCAAAGACAGACCTTAGAATACGTAGATGGATGGATAATTGTATACTCACATTAAGCGAATTGATGTGTAAAGATTGTAGGCATAGAGTATCTCATTGGGCGTCAAATAAGTTAGAAGAGGCAGAAGAGTTAGATAACAAATTCTAGATACTTTTGTGGGATATAGGTTATTTAGCACATTATTCTTTGAGTTTACACCAAGTTAATCTATATCTAATAGTAATATATCTTTTTGTGACACACACCCCAATAGCATAGAGTAGTATATAGAATATATGATTTAGACTATCATACCCCTCTCTAATATGCACCATAAACCCCCATAGAGCCATCATATACATAGATAATGATTATGAGTATAGAACAGTAGAGAACCGGTTATGACTATAGTTTATGAGTGTAGAATATTAAGGAACTGAGTAGGGGGGTATATGTATCTTTTTTATTAAGGCTAGTATATGCCAGTGGAAGAGACATTTAACATAAGTGGTATAACGTTAAATCCTCCAAGAGCCATTTCTCACAACCCCTCTAAATACCTTAATACACAACATCTATACCACAAACACCCCCCAAAGACCCACGATCTTACATCCATCTAATTGCATCATAAGATCTGAAATCATCTACCTTAAATCGCCTAAGACATACTATAGTACCTACTACACACGTTAAAATAGCTCATTCAACAAGAACACTATTATCTACTGCAACCACAACCATTACCATAGTAACCTATCGTATACTTACTAGACGCTTAAGCCGATATTCCTACCTTTCTTTCTCTTCTTTTTTCTTCTCTTTCTTTGGTACTATAATAGGGGGTAAGACTATAGTATCAATAGGGGGTGAGTACGGTACGCCCAGACAACAATTAGCAAACTATATAAATTTGGAATACATACGTGGGGGGGTGGAGATGGTCTAACATGCCAGATATTAAGATATACGTGCCAGACGACATGTATTATAGACTGAAGAAAACCAAGAACAGGTCTAAACTTATTCAAGACTTGTTAACAGAACATTGGCAAAAAGAAAATGACCATCGCAAGAAGGAAAAGAAAAAGGATGTGATAGCATCAGAAAAGGGCGTGAAGAAGGAGTTCCAGAACTCCATAAGGAATCCCAGAACCCCATCTCACATAGTACCAATGGTGAGGGGGCTTTAAAAAGCTTTTCTGGGAATAGGCAAATATCTACAGAAATCTATCAAATAGCCGACTATACAACAGACCAATCCTACGCTATAAAGAAAGCAAAGGAAGGTTACATTGTGACGGTGGTCTAATGAGTCGGCTTTACACATGGCTAACAACAGATATGCAGAGAAATCCCACCGTGAGCAGAAGAGCAAGTCAACATCTCAAAATCAAGGTAAACTATGGGTCACGGTCAGATTCAAAGAACTGTTTACTTATCTATGTTGACTATCCAAAAGACGCAGACAAACCCCAGGTAGAGATACTAGAAACCTAAGGGGGATGATTCCATTCCAGAAATCAAGATAATCATTCCCTATGGTAAATTACCTACTACCATATCTATCAATGGAAAACAATATAACACTTTCGAAATACTAGAGATACTAGAAGATATCACACGTAAAAAGATTATCGCAAAGCATGAAGGAAGAGCTATCAAGACTGAGATGAACACTACTTATTCAATACCAATAGCAAAACCTAAAAACGAACATGATCCGCTTGAAATAATAACAAGGAATAAAACCTATATTATTTTGCCTAAGTTTAATTAATTGGGGATATCTCCCCCTCTATTTTTCTGTTTGCATTTATGTTAAAATGTGATTCGTAACTTAGTTTGAAGTTACATAGGAGAAACAAATGAGAAATGAGATTCCTTACAAAACAGTAAGGAGAATTTTAAAGAACTATATAGAAGGAGAAGTACCTCACACAGGGGTAAAATCTGTACAACATCTTTTAGATGAAATATGTATTAATGTAGCTACAGCTAGTAACATTGAATACCAAAACCACAACCAATTAAGACAGATTCATAGCCTACCAAAACACAAGCGAATCCCCGAATCCATATTAATAAGTCTTTGCAACGAGCTATATAAACAACTAAAATGTTTTAATGATGGCGAGATAGCACAACATAGTAGAGATACTATCTTGTCAAAGGCAAATATTGAGGTAGTCTAAAATGGAATATGAAACCCACATATCCCAATATAAGGACTATCTACTTGCACGAAACAAATCTCAAGAAACCATACACGCCTACACTATCGCAGTAAAACAATTCTTACAAGTGATATCTAAACAACCTAATGATATAACATTATCTGACTTAGAACAGTACACCCGATATGCTAGTAAATGGAGTACGAACAGTAAAATACCTAAATACTCCGCTATCAAATCATTTCTATACTTCTGTAAATACAGCCATAACAATAAACTCATAGATGAGATAAACGATTTACCAAAGGATGACAATCCGATACGCCCACCAACCAAAAAACCCACATCTAAAGAAGTGATGACAAAACAAGAGATACTATCATTTCTAAAGATATCCCAGAACCACCCACGAAATCATGCTATCATTAAGACACTGTATGATTCAGCACAAAGAAAGAAATCTATTATCTTTCTAGATGTATCTGATATAGACTTTGAAGGTACTATTGACAGCGAAGGTAACCAAAGACATCTAGTAAAGATACGGGGGGCTAAAAAGGATATGGATTACACCATACTTTTAGAGCCGAGTACCATATCAGCAATAAAATACTATCTATCTATACGTGAAAAACCAAAAGAAGGCTATGTACTTGATAACTACCGAAGGAAACACTATCACAAAGATGCAGTATTTCTAGATGGTTACGGTAAGCGATTACACCCAAACAGTATAAATGCTATGCTTAAACAGTATGCAATACAACTAGGTATAAAGAAACCCGTCTATCCTCACCTATGGAGAGCTTCAGCGTGTACCATTATGGATGAGTCAGGTATGAGTCTATCAGAGATTGCAGAACAATCAGGACATAGAAATCTGGCTTCACTTCAAACCTATATACGCCCAGATAAAACAAAGACATACAATAAGAAACGAAGAGCATTATCTTTAGATGAACCACCACACCAACCACAACCACCACAACCACAAAATACAGAATCTACAAAAGAATCCAAACCTAAGAAAACACCCACCGACACCTACATAGCATCTACAGATACATCTACCGAGATACGCATTAAAGAACTAGAGCTAGAGCTATTAAAACTTAAGACACAATCTAAACCACAAAGTACAGATAACTCACCAATCTATGGCTAAACCAAAATACTTACGTGAAATATTTACGTTAAAGTACGTAAGTGCTAAAATCTCCACTTACGTGCTTTGGTTTTAACGTAAACTATTTTACATAAAAACAGCATACCTAGCGTCTAATTCCACTACCTTTTTAGGGAGGAGCTACACTGTGCATCGGCATGACACCAACCTGATTACCACATTACAACTCAAAGCAGTGCACATCAGAAAACATATTATCGAAATGTTATACCGAGCTGCATCAGGTCACCCCGGGGGATCACTCTCAGCAGTAGAAACAATTGTAGCATTATACTTTCACCACATGAAACATAATCCCACAAACCCGCAGGATCCCTACCGTGATCGATTTATACTCAGCAAAGGACATGCAGCACCAGCACTCTACGCTGCACTTGCTGAAGCCGGCTATTTTCCAAAAAAAGAACTCCTACGATTACGGGAAATCGACTCTATGCTCCAAGGACATCCCGTCTGCCACCGAACACCTGGCGTAGAAGCCTCAACCGGATCATTAGGACATGGTCTATCTTTTGCTCTGGGTGTTGCCCTTGCTGGAAAACTCGACAAAAAAAAGTATCAAGTCTACACTATGATCGGCGACGGCGAATCAGAAGAGGGACAAATATGGGAAGCCGCAGGAGCTGCAACACATTACCGCACTGACAACCTCACCGCATTACTTGATAGAAACTACCTTCAAATAGATGGTCACACCGAAGAAGTCATGCGACTCGAATCAGTACATGAACGATGGAGTTCTTTCGGATGGCACGTCATTGAAATAGATGGCCATGATTTCTCAGAAATACTCCCAGCATTACATCAAGCAGACAATCATAAAAACCAGCCAACACTCATCATACTTGAAACCACCAAAGGCAAAGGTGTCTCCTTCATGGAAAACAACGTCGACTTCCATGGAGTACCACCCAATGAAATGGAATACAAGCTTGCACTAAATGAACTTTCACTTGCACAGAAAAAACTGGAGGATACACAATGACCAAAGAATTCTACAACCCTCGGAATGCATACGGTGAAACACTCATTGAACTAGGTAAAAAACATGACAACCTCGTTGTTCTTGATGCTGATTTATCAAAATCCACAAAAACCATGTTGTTTGGAAAAAAATTTCCAGACAGATTCTTTGAGATGGGTATTGCTGAAGCAAACATGATGTCCACCGCCGCAGGTTTAGCATCCTGTGGAAAAATACCATTTGTCAGCACTTTCGCGGTATTTGCTACTGGCCGCGTGTATGATCAAGTTCGTATGGATATAGCTTATTCTAATGCTAATGTCAAAATATTTGCTACCCATGGAGGTATAAGCGTTGGCAAAGACGGCGCAAGCCATCAAATGATCGAAGATATCGCCTTAATGCGTGTTCTTCCAAATATGACGGTTCTTGCACCCAGTGATGCCTCACAAACTCGCAGAATCGTAGAACTCATGGCTGAACATCAGGGTCCCATGTATGCGCGTGTAGGTCGAGCAAACGCACCAATGCTCTATACAAAAGAAGACATGCAAACCCTTACCCTAGGAAAAGGTTTGACAATTAAAGAAGGCGATGATATAACGCTCATAGCTACTGGCACCCTTGTTGATTCAATACGTGATGCCGCTGAAATTCTTAAAAAACAACGGATATCTGCTCGTGTAATTGACATGCACACCATTAAGCCCCTTGACACCAAGCTTGTGCTTAAAAGTGCTAGTCAAACAAATGCCATTCTCACCGCCGAAGAACACTCAATAATAGGCGGCCTAGGCAGCGCTGTAGCAGAAACCCTTGCAGAAAACTCATGTCAGTGTAATTTTAAACGTGTTGGTATACATGATGTATTCTGCGAATCAGGAGACCCCGTTGCTCTTTTTGAAAAATACAAACTCAATGGCAAACATATTGCAGCAATTGCAAAAAAACTTCTCAACTAAAACCCTTACAAAGTAAAAAGATCCATCTACTCTAAATATAAACACGCTATTTTTGTAACTTGTTATACTTCACTATAATTACACAAAGTTTTTTGTACACTGCGCATCATTACTATATGGTGAGAAAGGATGGATGAATTGTTTTTATTCTTAACCATTGTCATGACTGGTCTATCTGCCTTATTACTTCTAGTATCAAGCGTTTCGTGGTATCGCATGAGAACCTTTCGATTCGCTTTTGTATCACTTGCATTTTGTGTATTCTTTATTAAATCTTTACTACTCCTGACGGAATTTACTAGTCAAGATGAAAAAGGGGTCATTATAGATTCACTTATCCTGATTTTACTGTATCTATCGATTGTGAAAAAATAACTTAAAAAAAAGAGGATGGGATTAAAAGGCGTAGCTAATGGCGGAAGATGATGTACTCGACCTTGACATTCGTCGTACTATCTATACTTTCATCAATAGGAATCCGGGTGTACACGAACGTGAACTATCACGAAAATTACATATTCCTCTTAGCACACTTGATTATCATCTTTACAATTTGAGAAAACGAGGGTTGATCTCTACACGGTCTGACGGGCATTATACCAGGTATTACGTTGAGGATGTTGGAGTTAAAGATAAAAAAATCATCAGTGTCCTTAGACAACGCACCGCACGCCAGATTATATTGTTTCTACTTAAAAATCCTAATTCTTACCATCGAGATATTGCAGCACATCTAAATCTCGCTCGATCTACAACAACGTTTCATTTGAACAAATTAGTTGAATCAAATATTGTCGAACGAGTACAAAAAGGCCGCGAATCCACATTTACTGTAGTCGAACCGGAAGATATTATAGACTTATTAATCACTTATCAAAGCAGCTTTATTGATACCGCCGTTGACAAGTTTATTGACACTTGGCTTGAATTACACCCTGATCACATAAAAAAACCAAAAAAGCGAAAAGATCAAAGAGCAGATACTCAGGACGATCGTCCATTGTTTAGTTTTATTCTTTTCTGGGTGTAAACATACCTACTGTTGCAACTGCAAGCACCGCCAAGGCCAGAATTGCAGCCATGGCTAATTGTGGGGGTGTTGGCCCAATGATTTGAATACTATGGGTGCTAAAATGTGGGATATTTACAATAACAATTGCGTGTTTGTCTCCATTTTGCTCTGCGGTAGTAAGAATCCATTCTTCGTCAACATTTCCTACGTCAAAAAACGTGGCAATATCCGTTGCTTGTGAAATACGCACACCATCATAATATACCATGAGATCATCTGTGTCATCAACAACCCCAAGATACACCACAATTTTTGTCTCATTAGAACGATTACCCGATACCGTAAGGCTCACCCCTTGTTCACCAGCTAGATCACTTGTTTCCAATGACACATCAACAGTATCATCAAATAAAGACACACCCACGTTCTCCTTAGAGGTAACATCAACAGTAGCGCTCACCTGACCGGAGTTAATCGCATTACTGATAGTGTAATCAACCAACGAATTAGTTTGTTTATCAGCAGAAGCACTCAACATGAAATCTTGATTTGTATAATCACTATCACTCACCGGTATTGACTCTTCAACCACTGAAGCATAGCCATCCTTACGCACTTTCATAGTATACGATCCCGCGGGTACTGATAACTCATAATACCCCATGCTATCAGAAAGTTCACATAATGTAGTTACTGCAGATAAATACACACACACTACCACATTTTTTATCGGTTGGTTATTAGTATCAGTAACTGTACCCTTGACTAGGCCATTAACATTTTTTATTGTAATCCATTTTTCATCAGAAGTATACCCTGTTTTTAGCGCCGTAATCTTAAATGAGGTATCATGTATCACCTCAGGGGCGTGTATTGTTAATCTCCCATTGTCGTCAGTCAAATAATTTTTCCCCTGAAAAGTAACTATAACATATTCAACAGCATACCCATCTGATGTAACAGAAACCTGAAACGTATTCCCCTCAGACACACTACCCGGAACTATTAGTTCTAAACTTGTGCCATCAGGGCTTTTCCTAACCGTTAGTGTATCTTGAGCATTAATATATCCAGTTTTACTGGCAGTAATAATAAATTCAGTATCCTGAGACACTGAAGGGGCAGTAAGCGTGATTTGGCCGTTAGTATCAGTTTGATATAACTCTTGATTGAATCCAATTTGTACATTTTCGACAGGCAGGTTATTAGCTGTAACACTCACCTGAAATACGTCTTCCTCGTACACATAGCCTGGAATATCCATCTCTAACGTGAGCTCATCCTCACTGTTTTCTACTTTAATGGTCACACTATCAGGCAGATACCCGGTTTTAGTAACTGAGAGAGTAAACTCTTCATCGGCGTTTACTTCAGGAGCCGTTAATGTGATTGTACCCAAAGCATTAGTTGTTTTAGACACACCTGCAAAACTCACGCGTACATCAGAAACCGGGTCACCATTAGACAAAACTGTAACTATAAATGAATTCCGTTCAGATACAACTAGATTTTTTATACTAATCACAAGCTGATCCGGTGTGCTTTCTTCATCTTCAAAACAGTGTATCATACCATTTAACTCAGCAACATATAACCGTCCATCAGCAACAGCTGGAGACGGGTACCCTGAAGAAGATAACGTATAATTCCACAGCAAATCACCAGAAAAAACGTCAACACAATACGTCATGCCAGCTCCGGAAGAAAAATATACCTTATTATCCGCAACCGCAGGGGAACTAGATACGAGCCCATTCGCTGTGAAATTCCATATCTCCTTACCTGTGTCAACAGCTAAGCAATAAACTAACCCATTATGACAGCCTGCATACACCTGATCATATCCAACCGCTGGGCTAGAATATATCGGTGCAGAGACAGCGAAAGTCCACAGCACTCCACCTGTATCTGCATTAAAACAATATATTCGTCCACCTGAGCCTCCTGTAGCTCCTGTAGCACCTACAATTAACTTGTTATACCCCGTACTTTTCTTAGCCACATACGTGGGAGAAGACCGATAAACAGTATACTCTGATAAACTGTAATTCCAAAGAAAACCTCCAGTTTCGGCATCTAAACAATATATTCTTCCCTCCGATAGAGAGCCTGTTGAATACTGTGAGCAGACGTAGACTTTGTCTGCAGTAACCACTGCGGAGTTCTCAACAGACCCCACAACATAGCTCCATAGTGTATCTCCACTGAAAGCATCTAAGCAATACAATTTACCACCATAAATTCCTTCGGAACCGATATACACTTTGTCATCTACCACCACCGGATGAGATTCTAACTGTGAACCAAGTGAAACATTCCACAAAATAGCTCCGTCTGATGCATCAAAACAATACACGGTGCCAGCCCCAGATGCGGCGTACACCCGATCATAGGCAACAGCTACTGTTGCTGACATCCATGAATCAGTTTCTGTCTCCCAAACAACGGTACCAGCAATACTATTCAAACAAAGCACCTTCATATTCTGCAAGCCAATATACAACATTCCGTTAACAACTACTGGAGAAGAAAGCCCAATAGCAGAATTAGTACTGTATTGCCATAATATTTCATTGGTATTTGGACCCGAAGATGAGGTAAAACCTGAGTGATATTCATCATGTTGAAACATTGACCAATTATCATCAGTATCTACTGTATCTGCTATCACATTTGTAGTTGGCACCATAAGTAAAGATAGCAATAATATAGAAATTAAGCTACATATCAAAATTTTACTATTACTGAATTGTTGAAAAAAATCACTTTCTCTCTTAAATGCGCATCCAATCCTCACCATGACAATCACTCACATTGTCTATATTAAATATTCTGTAGCCTCCTTTTATAAATACTTTCTAGAACGACTATCGAATTAAAAAGTTTTAGTAAAAAAACAAGGTGAATAAGTACGAGTTACAAAAAGAGTATTAGAAAAAAAGAAGTATAAAGGGAGCAGATTTTCTCCCGTATAGTTGCTACTATTTTATGGTGGTGAACACGGACAACCATCAGGTTGTACTGGTGCGGGTCCACCCTGGAAGACGTATTGAATCAAGTATACGATGTCGTCAATATCGATTCCACCGCTACCATTTGCATCACCACAAACGTACTGCACATCTACAATTGTCACGGTGCCATCAGTTGTAGTTGGATATATACTTGCACCTGATGTGGGTGTGTAAATACACGTTTCCAATAAATCAATCAGTGTTGTTGTTTCCTCTGTCGCGGTGACGTTAAACAATATTTTGGCTATTACGCCGCTGCCTGCTGGAGGCATATCTTCAACTGGTGGAAACCAAACTGCGCCAGCTCGAACGTACCCTGGAGAAAACTCTCCACCGACGGTATAATCTGCATCATAGGTTATCGCGATAGTTCCAGTAAAATCATACCCGGCATATTCAAGTTTACTTGTATCATATTCTAATTCAACCTGATACCCTTGAATAACGTCGTCCCAAGAACCAGTAATCTCAACTACCAGTCCTTGTTGACCAATATTGCCCGTCGTATCATTTGCGGTCATCGTATATGCGAGCGGCTCATTTCTTGTTCTCATTACGTTAGCAATTACTGCTGAACCAGGCAATATAAATGCCAGAACAACAGCAAACACTACAGCTGCTTTAATAAATCTTCGCGTTGTACGTGATTTGTTCATAATTTACCTCCCGATGGAAAGTATTATAGTAAAAAATTTATAAATACTTTATAGAACAATTATCGAACATTTTTATTAGATAAAAAATACTCCCCTTTATTAATAGTTAAATACAAATAAAATAATAATGTGGCCGTATCAAGGCCACTATGTTTGTTTTTTTATGTTCTAATTTTATAGAGTTGAGAGAACCAGTTCCAATAACGGAAATCGCTCACAGAGTCGTTGTAACAACTGGATAAACAATGAAATCATAGAGTTTTTCATCATTGGTGTTGCAAGTGATACATCAAGCTCGATAT
>CAZRMY010000035.1:0-15747 GCA_964601295.1 uncultured Thermoplasmatales archaeon
TTTTTTTCTTTATAGTTTTTAATCGCTGCTTGTAACGCATCTGCAGCCAGGTTTGAACAATGCATTTTCTGCGGAGGCAAACCTTCTAGTTCATCAGCGACATCATTTCGTGTTATGTTCATTGCGTCATCCACATGCTTACCTTTCGCCAGTTCAGTGACCATGCTGCTGGTAGCAATCGCTGAGCCACAGCCAAAGGTTTTGAATTTAATGTCCGTGATTTTGTCGTCTTTTACTTTGATGAATATCTCCATAAGATCTCCACATACCGGGTTGCCTACTTTTCCGTAACCATCAGGGTTTTCGATGACACCGACGTTACGGGGGTTCATGAAATGTTCCATAACTTTTTTGCTATACCCTACATTTGCGATGGTTCTTCACCTCCATTTATTTGCTGAGTGGTGATAATGTTCTCAGTTTTTGAACGGTTTCTTCAACCGCGTTAACAATAGTGGGGATTTGCCCTTGGGTATTTGAACGGCCCATCGTCATCACCATTGAGCCATGTGCTTCCTCATGTTTGAGTCCAATGGCAAGGAGTACATGTGAGGGTTCAAGTGTTTTTGATGAACACGCAGAACCGGTGGCGATCTGTATTCCCTGCATGTCCATATGCAGCAGAATGCTTTCTCCTTCAATGTAGCTGAATCGGAAGCTAGCATGATGCGAAAGACGTTTCGTTGGATGACCCGTAAGATAGGCATCCTCAATTTTCGTTATTTTTGATATGAGCGCGTCACGTATGTTCTGCAGACGGCTGCTTTCCTGAGCCATCGTTTTATTGATGATTCGTGCTGCTTCACCCATTCCCGCAATAGCAAAAAGATTTTCTGTCCCTGAACGAAGACCACGTTCCTGGCCGCCACCGGGCATAACTGTCTGCAGTTTCACCCCTGGTTTAATATATATTGCGCCAGCACCTCGTGGCCCATAGATATCATTTGATGACAGGGTTAATAAATCAATATTATCTTTTTGAACATCAATAGGGATACGCCCTGCTGCGGCAGTGGCATCAACATGTAGATACTGCCCATGTTCATGAACGATGTCACTAATTTTTTTTATCGGTTGAACGGTGCCTATCTCATTGTTCGCATACATAATCGATGTTATCACTGTTTTATCAGACACGGTCTGCGTTAATTGTTCCAGATCAACTAGGCCCGCATCATCTACAGGGATGGTGGTAAATGAAAAATTATTTTTTTGTAAATCTTTCATCGGATTTAACACAGAGATATGTTCGATAGCACTTGCGGCAAGCTCGTTTCCTTTTTTACGGTTCCGCAACGCAGTACCCCGTATCGCCAGGTTATTAGACTCAGTTGCACCACTGGTAAACACAATAGTTTTCTCATTTTCCGCGTTGATAAACGCTGCTACTTTAGAACGAGCATCTTCAACTGCTTGCTTAGCAGCAAGCCCTGCTGAATGCAATGACGATGGATTACCAATCTGTTCAGTTTGATACTTCTTAGCAAATGCAGCAACTTTTGGATCAACCGGCATGTACGATGCATGATCCAAATAGACCTGTTTCATACTAAACAATCCTCTTGTTAAAACCACATCGTCGCATCTGCATCTAAGGCAAGATCATTTAATGTCCCCGCGCCAACGATTTTAGCGCCCTGTATCAACTCAACTTTCTCCCAGCCAAGCATCCGTTTTGAGGCTTCACAAACATAGATATCAATGCCCATGTCCAATGTTTTCTTCAACATGTTAGCAACTGACGGAAAATCTCCAAGTTTTATCTTTTCTGCCTCCCCCGGACGAAGTATTTTCAACCCCATACCAAGATAATACACCATGGGTGTAACATCCATCATCTGCGCGGTGTGCGCAAGCACCAAGGGCGAATACTGCCGTTCCGGTTGATCGCTTGTCTGCACATACAATATTGTTTTTTCATCTTCCATATACTTTTTCTTCCCCCAGTCATAGGTTCAATATTTTTTCTAATATGATTATTTAGTTCGTTTAATGTAAAACGTCAAAATACTATCATCTTTCTCAAATTTTACAACTTCATGACCCGTGCGTTTAGCCCATCGTTTAATATCTTCTTCTGCTGCGGGATCATCTGCTTCCACTTTCAATATCTGACCAATCTGAATTTTTTCAATTTCTTCTTTGGTCATAGCAATAGGCATCGGGCAGTACAAGCCGACACAATCCAACTCAGCATCAACATCCATACTATATCATCTCATCAGGAACTCGTGGTTATCCTCCCAGGTAGTCAAGCTCATACCAATACCCGGTTTTACTTAAATAATTAAATTCATCATTAAGCAGCGAATAATGTTTTTTCTCCTGGTCGATGATTTCTTGAATAATTTTTTGTACCTCAGGGTCAGTTGTTTTCTGAAGTAACTTTGTATAATGATCAATTGCCTGTTGTTCACTGTCCATAGCCATATGTAATGCGTCAAGTTCATCTGTATCCGGGTCTGCGCCATCTACCGTTTTCAGGTCTGTTGGAAACAAGGGGATGGTCTCATATTTTCTACTTGAATCCACCAGCTGATTCCATTCAGTTGTTCCAACTTTTTCTTTAAAGAGTTTCTGAAAGACCTCTAAATGCAGTTGTTCATCAGCTGCGATACTTTCAAAGATTTTACTGCCCATCTCATTTGATGTTTGCGCCGCTGCTTTGGTATAGAAACTGTAGCCGTCTTTTTCCATTTGTATTGCCATTTGTATTGCTTCTTTCACATCCATTGGTTACACCTTCATTATAGTCCAGGTTTAATAAAGAAGAGAGGGTTAATAATTTTCAACCCATTTCTCATAATAGCTTTGAGGGTGATCACATGCTGGACATTTAGTGGGAGCCTCTGGTCCCTCATGGACAAACCCGCAGTTCCGACATTTCCATTTAATGGTTTTCTCTTTTTTGAACACCTTGTTTTTAGTCACGTTATCAAGAAGTTTACGGTAGCGTCGTTCATGATAGGATTCAACTTTTGCAATGTTACGGAAGCTCCTGGCAACCTCAGGGAAACCTTCCTCTTCAGCGGTACCGGCAAAATCAGGGTACAGAGTCCCCCATTCCAGTTTTTCTCCCTCCGCGGCTTCTTTTAAGTTCTCGGCAGTAGTTCCAATTTCTCCAGCAGGATATTCAGCTTGTACTTTGACCATGCCGCCGTTCAAATATTTAAAGAATACTTTGGCGTGTTCTTTTTCGTTTTCAGCAGTCTCCTGGAAGATTGCGGCAATCTGCTCAAAGCCGTCTTTTTTTGCTTGCGAGGCGAAATAGCTGTAGCGGTTTCTAGCCTGTGATTCCCCTGCAAATGCTGCGAGGAGATTTTTTTCTGTTTGTGTTCCTTTTATATTTTTCATAGGTGTTTCAACTCTCATATCATTTTTTAAGGACCGACGTGTACCATCGGCCAGTAAATGTTTGCCTGTTCAAATCGTTCCATACTTTGTTTTTCTAGTTCGAGTATTTTATAGTGCTGTAGTTCCATATCAGCAAAATACTGTAGTGTATGTTCGATTTGTGAATCTTCTATGAACCGTGTTGCTAGTGAAGAATAAAAATCATGTGCTGCTTGTTCGGCTTCCATGGCGCTTTGCAATATGTTACTCAGCGGTGTTTCTTCATCAGGGATATGTACCTCAGGGAGTGGTACCGGTGTTTTTTCCGGAAGTTTCAGCAGGGTATCTGGATAATATGTATGGTAGATGTCTTCGATAAATGTGCGATGTTTTTCTTCTTCGTCTGCAAGAAAGATAAGTTTATCTTTGAGCAGATAGTTTTGTATGTTACCCGCAAGTTTGAGATACATAGCTCTGCTATCAACTTCGCTTTTCATCGCAGCGATAAGAAGCGTATTGAGATCCCAAGTATCTAAGTTCATAACTGTTCACCAGTATCAATCGAGTAAGCGTTTCTCCCCACGGATTTTTTGTATTTCTGTGATGTCTTGTGATGCCTCAAGGCAGCCTTGGTAGACACCGGTATCGTCTCGTAATGCGAAGTACTGGATGAGGATTTTATGTTTCTCTTTGTTTTCCCCGATTGGTAGGTCTATCCAGAATCGTGCTGAATCACGAGTGCCTGCTTTCATTTCAGCGATAATTTGTTCAACTTTTTGAAGGCTTTTTTTCGGATGGCATTGCCGTACATCTTTGCTCAATGATGCTTCAGGTCGTTTAAAAATCCGTGTGTCATGTTTGTTCCATGCTAGTACTTTATCGTTCTTGTCAAGCACTGAAAATTCAATTGGCAACGTTTCAAGGATAATATCTAATTCTTTTTCCGATGGTTTTCCAATCATAAATCACAGCTCCATATTTTTTTATTCAGCTTTACTAGAAGCATACATCGGCATATCTGCAGGTGGGGTGAATGTACGTGCACCAAATTCACGATCCAGCATGAATAAACCATGTCCGTTTTTGCCAATAAGTTTGATTTTTTGCAGAATTTCATCCGCGGTTGCTTCTTCTTCAACTTGTTCATCGATGAACCATTGCAGCATATTGTAGGTGGCGCGGTCTTTTTCTTGTTCTGCGATATCCACCAGGTTTTCTATTAACCCAGTTACTTTTTGCTCATGGTTATAGGTCTCCTGGAAAACATGTTCAGGTGATTTCCATTCAGTTGGAACTTTGTCAATGGCATCAAGGATGACCCGTCCACCGCGTTCTATAACATGAGCATACAGGCGCATTGCATGTGAAGCTTCCTCTCGTGCTTGAATCCACATCCAGTTGGCAAAACCAGATAATCCAATTGATTCAAGATACGATGACATGGAAAGATAGAGATAGCCACTCCAGAGCTCCGCATTGATCTGCTTATTGATTGCTTTTTCAACTTGTGGTTTTAACATTGTTGTATATACCTCCCTTAGAGTTTTTTATGGCAAAACCACCAATCATAACACTCGTACTCTTTGAGGCGTTTTTCAGCGGTTTTTACATCTGATGCAGGCGGGATAATCACTCTGTCTTTAATCAGCTCGTTATGCGGCCAGTTCGCTGGCATAGCAACACCATTTTTATCTGCGATTTGGAATGCTTTAATCATACGAACAAATTCATCCATGTTTCTTCCTAATTCCTGTGGATAATACAATATTGCCCGTATAATACTTTTAGGATCGACAAAGAAAACCGCGCGAACCGTGTTTGTGCCCTTGTTCGGATGAATGATCCCTAGGGTCTGAGCTACACGCCCAGTATCAGCGATAATGGGAAACTCTATAGTTATTTTTAATTGATCTTTAATCCATTGTTCCCATTTGATATGGCTAAAAACTTGGTCGACGCTCATCCCGATAAGTTCACAGCCTAATTTTTTAAACTCTTTGAACCGCTTTTGAAATGCGACAAACTCTGTCGTACACACGGGGGTGAAATCAGCTGGATGACTGAAAAGGATAAACCATTTTCCTTTAAATTCATCAGGTAGTTTTTTTCTGCCTTGTGTTGTTTGTACCTCTAAACTTGGAAATGTATCGCCTATAAGTGGCATTTTTGTTTCTTCCATTTTCTTATTCCTCCATATTTCATATGTTTAACTCAGAAGTTTTACCATATGTGTCAGCTGAGCTACGTGATTGAAACGCCGTGGTAGTGCGGTGATAGCGAACCCAACTGTAGTTACTTATTTGACACATAGGTTTTTTACCTCCCTCATTTTTTCTCCTAACGTTTCATTTCTTTATATATTTTGTTAAGTTATTTCCAATTTTTTTAATTTCATTAAGTTCTTTGTTATCTGGGACATAATTGATGTTGATACTCTCTTCAGGCATATCCCAGTTAAGATCTGTGAGAATTTTTTGTATTTCTCCTACTGCTTGGCCGCCCCACCCGTAAGATCCAAACACAAAACCAATTCGATCTCGTGGACGTAACCCTTTAAGATACGTGAGAAAACCTGCCACAGACGGCATCATACCGTTATTCAATGTAGGTGAGCCCACTAATATTAGCCGTGTTGAAAGTACATCCGTCATTATATCAGAGATATCTGTGTTTTTCAGATTTCGCATGGTTGTTGGTATACCGCCATCTTCGAGTCCTTCTTGTAACGCCTTCGCGATTTTTTCAGTTGACCCCCACATAGAATCATACACAATCAACGCAGTATTGGTAGTCGTATACGTTGACCATGCCTGGTATTGTTTCAGTATTTTTGGTAGGTAGCTTCGCCAGATAACCCCATGACTTGGTGCTATCATTTCCATTTTAAGTGTTTGAAGATTTTTAAGAGCTTTCTGCACCATATCACTATAGGGCAGTACGATGTTTGCATAGTATTTCCGTGCTTCTTCTTCGACTACACCCCAGCCGATCTCATCATCATAGCGATGAGCAGATGCAATATGCTGCCCAAATGCATCATTAGAAAAAAGCAGTGCATCTTCGGGGATATATGTTACCATGTTATCCGGCCAGTGGACCATGGGCGTATGCACAAAATGCAGTGTACGTTTTCCGATGTTAAGCGTGTCACCAGATGCTACCACATGGAAATCCCAGTCTTTTTTGTAATGCCTTCGAAGACCTTTTTCTCCACGGGTCGAAGTGATGATTTTTGCATTAGGTGCACGTTCTTTTAGTTTGGGTATGGACCCTGAATGGTCCATTTCAACATGGTTTGACAAAATATAATCGATATTTTTTGGGTCCACATGTTCAGTGATACGACTAAGCATTTCATCGAAGAGATAGTGTTTTACGGTGTCAACAAGCACTGTTTTTTTATCCTGGATGAGGTATGCATTATAGGTGGTACCTCGTTGTGTTTTGTATCCATGGAAATTACGAAGGTCCCAGTCGATGCCACCGACCCACTGTATACCAGGTTTGATTTGAACGGTTTGCATACCTGATTACACCTTACTGAATTCTTCTTTTGGTGCGCCGCATACGGGGCAGACCCAATCATCAGGGAGATCGTCAAATGCGGTTCCTGGTTCTATATTGGCATCCGGGTCGCCTTTTTCTGGGTCGTATACATACCCGCATACGTTGCATCTAAATTTATCCATCTTTTTTTCCTCCTTTTGGTGTATTTTATCAACTGCAGCACTATATGTTGGTGCTGTCTTTGGTGACAAGCCGCCTTTTACCTGATGATAATATTCGTAGGTCATAGGAGACTCATCTGGCAGTATTTCTGCTTGGTTTACTCTGCCAATAAAAATTGTATGTGTTCCCACGTCGACTACGTTGATTACTTCTCCTTCTACATAAGCAAGGCTATTATCGAGAACGATTGGTATATCGTTCGTACTTTTTTTATAACGGATGTTTTTGAATTTATCAATATCTCGCCCGGATTTGAAGCCAAAAGTACCAATGAATTTCATAGATGTTTTTTCAGATAACACGGATATCGTGAAGATCTTGCTTTCAGTGATATATTCGTGGGTGAGATTTTGTTTGTTAATACTGAGTGCAATAGTAGCTGGGTCAGCGGTCACTTGTATAATAGCATTTGCGATTTGCCCATTTATTTGGGTTTGTTTTTTAGAGCAGACTACGTAAAGGCCGTAGGATATTTTGTGCAACGTTTTTGGGTTCATTTAGTTTGTTACCTCTTTTTTCAGGCATTTTTTACATATGCCTTTGAAATATCCGTGCACTTGTCCTATGTGGTGCCCGCATGCTTCTATTTCTGCTCGTATTTCCTTTATGTTAGGACATTGGTAGTCTATGTCATATATTGCTCCACATTCTGTACAGAGGAAATGATGGTGCATATCTTCTTTGAAGTCGTATCGGGTTTCGGTTGGTGAGATACTAAGTGATTGGATAATATGATGTTTAATAAGTGCTTCAAGTGAGTTATAGACCGTGGTTTTAGAGAGGGAGGGCGTGGTTTGTTTAAGTTTGGTGTATATTTCGTCTGCGGTAGGATGCGTGCGATGGCGATCTAGGTATCGTAGAATTTCGAGTCGCTGTGGAGTTACTTTAAGATTGTTCTGTTTCAGGATTTGGACGTATTTATCCACTACTTATGCCTCCCCGATTTGAATTTATAGCTTGGTAATAGCGAACTTGGTTTTTGGCTCTGAATCAAAAGGGTGTTTTTGTATGTTGTTGCTGAGGGGAGTGGTGTCATTGATGGCGTCTCCATAGTAATTCTGAGGGAGATGTATGACGCAGAGAGGAGTTGGTGAGGAGAGGAGAGGAGGAAAGGATGGGATGCGAAAAAATACCCCCTGTTATCCTGCAGACATACACCTCCAAAGTGTAATTTTTACCAAATTGTAATCATTTCAATTTTAAACGTAATACAAAATAGGTATTTAAAATTTTCTACCAAATTGAAAAACAACAGCCACATCGGACACGCTACCGAGAAGCATACCGATACTCAATATTACAGCTACCCTCAATGCTCACCATACATGGACCTACAGGAGAACCCGGAGTGCACTGCTTACCAAACAACGGACACTCTTGTGGTGATACCAACCCCCGCAACAGCTCCCCACACCGACAACCAGCAGGTTCCTGAAACTCTTTACTGTGAATATCTACTAAATCATCCTCAAATATTATGCGAGCATCATACCGTGCAAACGCATCATTCAGAAATAAACCAGACTGTGGAATAACAGGAAACCCACGCCATTTGACATCATCTGTGCGAAAAACCTTATTCATCGCATTTAACGCTTTTGCATTCCCTTCTGTAGCGACCACACGCGCATACTCGTTTTCAACCCTCGGAGAATCCTGCTCAATTTGTTGAACTAACAACCATACCGCCATCAATAAATCAAGCGGTTCAAAACCTGCGATAACCTGCGGCATACGATAATCACGAGAGATAAACTCATATGGGTGCTCCCCAATAATCGCCGACACATGCCCTGGCTCAATCAACCCATCCAACCGCAACTCACCCATATCAAGAATCGCCTGTAACGCCGGCGGAATCACCCGATGACAACACAGGATGGAAAAATTATCAGGTGGCTCCTGTAACAACACTGACGCAGTAGTAGGCGCTGTTGTTTCAAAACCAACCGCCACAAACACGACCTCCTTTTCGGGATGCTGCTGCGCAAAACTCACTGCATCCTCAATACTATACACAGTACGCACTGCAAACCCTTCAGCACGCACACTCTGCAACGAACCGGTACCACCAGGAACATTAATCATATCACCAAACGAAGCCACGGTTTTACCGGCTCGAGCAAGCTGCATCATCTCCTCAATCTCACGTGCCGTGGTAACACACACCGGACAGCCCGGACCCTGCCCAATCTCGATACCACAACTCTCAAACAACGCATTCAACCCATGTTTCACCAATGTATCCTGATGTGTTCCACAGACATGCATAAACTTTAACGATACATCACGCCCGCGAATGTTACTCACAATAGAATTAGCTAATGCCCGATCACGCATAGAAAACACTACACGCCATCCTCCCTTGAAAGCATCTCCCTGAACAACGATAACGTCTCCTGAGCCTCCTGCTCATCCAACACCTGTATAGCAAAACCTGCATGCACCAAAACATAATCACCAACACTGACGTCTACTAACGTAACATTTGCTTTACGCTTCGTCCCATCACCATAATCTACCACAGCATGAGACGTATCAGCATCAATCTCTATGACTTTACCCGGTATTGCCAGACACACAAAAACAGCGTAAGCACGCATTCATTATAAAGTTAACCTACCCAATCATACAGAGAACTAACCACTAAAAATAAGCTTAATAACCCACATCAACAGCATACCCGCAAGCAACACCACCAACGTCGCAAATGACTTCCAAACATTCAATTCCTTTTTAATTTCAGGCACCAAATCAGTTGCAGCAATATAAATGAAACCACCCGCAGCAAACGGCAACAACAAATTCACCACCGGCTCAATAAAGCTTGCTAAAAAGTAGCCGGCAATTCCACCAAGCACAATCGTTAATGCAATAATAAAATTCAACACCAACGCCTTCTTTTTAGCAAACCCACCATAGACAAGAACCCCAAAATCACCAATCTCCTGAGGTATCTCATGCGCTGCAATAGCCACGGCTGTAGTGAGCCCTAGAGGGATAGACACGATGAAACTTGCAGCAATAATCAACCCATCAATAAAATTATGCACAGCATCACCAATCAAATTCATATAATGAAACACATGGACGTCACAGCGGCCTTTATGACAATGGCGCCAATGTAGACCTTTCTCAATAACAAAAAAAAGAACAAACCCTACCAGCACATATGCGATAACCTCAGTATTCCCTGCTTTTTCAACAGCCTCCGGAATAAGATGGAGAAACGCACCACCTAACAACGCACCCGCCGACAGACTCACCAAGATAAGTAATATTTTATTGAGCAAATGTTCTTTCAACGATAATGTAAAAATACCAATAAACGCAAGAAGCGATATAGAAAAAGTAGTCAGAACAATATATACGAGCTCATTCATATTTCGTCTCCTCAACCATACAAGAAGCTAGCCTTGAATTCTTCTCATAGACTTAAAGTTATTCTTCACGTATAAATCATCAACGGCTTGCACCACACAAGTCTATTTGATATGCGATATTATCTGTTTCTTAATCAGGGTGAAATCATGTTCTAACGAATCCTTCAATTCTGGATTATATATCGCGGCTGCTGGGTGATACACCGGGATCACCAGAAAACTATGAGACAATGACGACAACTGTAGCACTTGCCCATGTATCTTACTAATAGAGTCTACCCTCTGCCCATATTTTTCAAGAATATACGTTGTTGCAAAGTTACCCATTGTTACCAGAATCCTCGGCTGCATAAAAATCAGTTGCTCATTAAGATACAACTGTGTACACGTACTAATTTCGCGGGCATGCGGGTTACGATTCTGAGGAGGTCGACATTTAACAATATTTGTAATATACATCTCTGGTCGATTAATACCCGCACTGTGTAACACCTCATCAAGAAGCTGCCCTGCCCGACCTACAAACGGTCGTCCCTGAGCATCCTCGCGACGACCCGGCGCCTCACCAATAAGCATCACGCGGCTATCTATCTCACCTTCACCAAACACAACATTTGTTCTGTTTTCCCAAAGTTGACATTCCCTGCAGCCCTTCGCTTTTTGAGCAAGTTGCTCAAACTCTGCTTTTGTCCCAACATCCATCCCTATCACATCAACCAAAAAGATCAGTCGTCAAATACCGGTCACCCCGATCCGGAAAGATAACCACAATCGTACCCTCTGATGCGGTTTTAGCAGTTTCAACAGCCGCAACCATCGCCGCACCACTACTCATACCCGCAAAAATCCCTTCTTCTCGTGCAAGTTTCCGTGTCATCTCAAACGCCGCCTCAGTCTCAACCATTATTTCACAATCAATCTGAGACGGATCATAAATAGAGGGGACAATCGCCTCTTCCATATTCTTAAGCCCTTGAATATAATGCCCTTTCACCGGATGCGCACATACCACCCGCACATGTGGATTACACTCCCGCAGATATTTACCTACACCCATAATCGTACCGGATGTCCCAATCGCTGAAACAAAATAATCAATCGTACATTGTGTTTGCTCGATAAGCTCTTTGGCTGTTGTCTCATAATGCGCAAGCTTATTGTACTTATTTGAAAACTGATCAGGCATAAAATACCTCTCAGGGCGCTCTGCAATCAGCTGCCGTGCTTTAATAATCGCACCGTCAGTACCTGATGCCGCCGGGGTCAAAATAATTTTTGCACCAAATGCCTCCAGTATTTTCCGGCGTTCCAAAGACACTGCTTCACTCATCACTATCTCAATATTATACCCTTTCACCACCGCTACCATCGCCAGGCCAATACCCGTGTTACCCGAGGTCGGCTCGATAATCGTTTTATCAGCTGTGAGCTCCCCGGTTGACTCCGCTTGCTCAATCATTTTAAGCGCAATACGATCTTTGATACTCCCTCCGGGGTTGTTTCCCTCCAATTTCGCGTAAATCGTAACATTAGCGTTAGGATTAAGGCGATTTATCTTAACTAATGGCGTATGGCCAATTAACCCGAGAATATTTTTCCCAAGCATTCTCACCACCATTCATGTAGGGGATATCAACAGTTATTTATACGGTATTAAACAAAGAAATTTTAATACATCCTCACCGGTATTCGCAAATTGATGCCACTCCATAGAGGGAACAAAAAAGACATCACCTTGTTTAAAAGGCTCCTCGTTTGTCTTATTCTTGGTTACACCCGCTCCTTCTAAAACGAATACCTCATGTTCCCAGTCATGCTGATGCAAAGGAGTATAGCCCCCAGGCTGTATTTCAAACAGGCGCATAGCAAAATGATCCGCCCCATCCTTCTGTGAAATCAACCAGCGAACCTTAACATCCTTAATACCTGCTTCTGTGGGTTCTTCTAATTTTACATCTGAATAATGCACATGTTTCATAGAGTATCACTCCAATGGTGATAGGTAATCTTTAACTGCTTTATGTAATGTGTTAACCGCCAATGCCGCACAATGAACATGCTCTTGAGGAAGCCCATCCAACATGGCGATCAACTCCGTATCGGTAATTGCTGCAGCAAATGCCGTAGATTTACCCTGTATCATTTTCATTAGCATATTACCACAGGCGATACTAGCGCCACAGCCATCTGTCCAAAACCGTGCGTTCTGTACAATGTTATTACCCATGGTAAGATCTATCTTCATTGTGTCCCCACAAGATCCTTTGACCCTGCTAGATGCATCAGGATGTTCTACAAAACCAAAATGTGTAGGATTCCGATACTCGCGGATGACTTTTTTCGAGTAGGTTTTTTCTTCGTCCTCATAGATTTTCTGCTGTAACTCCTGCACCATTTTATCAAATGAATCATCCGTGGTCATTTTTGCAACGTCTCCTGTATTTTATGCCACATCTCACGGATCCTCTGTGATAATTCACCATCAGAAACTTCTATAATGCTTTTTTCACGGATCATCGCATCAGTCATAGCAGTATCATATGGCAGTAAGCCCACTACCGAGATGCTGTTCTTCCTACAGTATTCTTTGATTTTTTCAGTGTTTTTTTGATTAATATCATATTTATTTATGCAAACTACCGCGGGTATATCAAAATGGTGAGCAACGCCAGCGATACGCTCAAGATCATGTATAGCTGACAGCGTTGGTTCAGACACAATCAGTACAAGATCCACGCCAGTTATTGAAGAAATCACCGGGCAACCGATACCAGGTGGGCCGTCGATAATGACTAACTCTTTTTGCTTTTCCTCGGCAAGTTTTTTTGCGTTATTGCGCACCACGGTTACGAGTTTACCTGATGCTTCCTCAGCGGTATTCAATAACGCATGTGCCATTGGTCCAAAACGCGTATCAGATATGTAAGCAAATCCTGAATCACGTTTATCCATAGATATTGCATCTACGGGGCATACATATGCACACACGCCGCATCCTTCACAGGATTCGCGAAGTATGTGAATGTCTTCATCAATCGCTCCAAAATGACAGCTTTCATAACATTTTTTACAATCAATACACAGGTTTTTGTCAACACAGGCAATGGGCAGTCCACGGAACCCCATGGTTTTTTTTACCGCGGGTTTAAGAATTAAATGCAGATCAGCAGCGTCAACATCACAGTCAGCAAGCACCGCGTTTTCTGCCAGAGTAGCAAATGCGGCGGTAATCGATGTTTTACCGGTACCCCCCTTTCCGCTGATAACGGTCAGCTGTTTCATTTATTTCACCTCGTTCTGTATATGGTGAAACATATCTTGAAATGACTGTTTCCATTCCAGCGAGTCGTGTACAAACGGAATGCCCTTGGAATATAATTGGGCAATCTGCTCACTCTGTGGTATTTTCATCAGGATCGGTATTTTCTTAGCCTGACAGTATAGCTCTACTTTTTTATCACCAACACCATCCCGGTTGATAATCACGCCAAAAGGAATGTACATATGACGTACGACATCAACGGCGAGTTTCAAATCATGCAGCCCAAATGGTGTTGGCTCGGTGACAAGAATACAGTAATCTGAGCCGTCGAGTGTTTCAATCACTGGACAGGATGTCCCCGGAGGCGCATCAAGAATGACGGTTTTTTTGGTATCAATTTTTTGTTTCAATTGTTTGATTACGGGTATTGCCTGTATTTCACCAACATTCAGCAGCCCGTGAAAGAAATCAATGTCTTTTGCGTTTCCATGTTCAATCATGCCGACAACACGGTTACGCCAGGTAATAGCGTCAACAGGGCATACCATTTTGCAGCCGCCGCAGGAATGACATAGTTCAGGGAATACCAATGCATCAGAAGGGACGACTGCCAAGGCGTTATATGCGCAAAACTCAGCGCATTTACCGCAGAACGTGCAGGTGGTTTTGTCAATTTGTGGAATGCGCACTGATACTTTTTCACGTTCCGTGATGTTTGCGGGTAAAAAAATATGTGCATTAGGTTCTTCGACGTCACAGTCGATTACCTGGGTGTTATCCAGGCTTAACGCAAGGTTTGTTGCCACAGTGGTTTTCCCGGTTCCGCCTTTTCCACTGGCAATTGAGATAATCATTGGTTCACCTTTAGGATAAGTCTGGCTAGCTCATCGCCAATATCTTGTGCGACTAACGGACATTTTACCACAAGCAGGAAAAAGACCGTACGTTCTACATCGCTTAAGCCTTCGTAATTTCCTTGTCCTTTTGCGATAACCAGGTCTGCTGAATTGAAATGATGTAAGAATTCTTTTGATGCGTATGAGAGTACCATACCAGGTGATGAACGAGGTTGTTCTGCATCGCCTTCGATAACCGTTGCAAGTTTGTCGATACCCGCGTAATGTGCATCCGCTTTAGTTGCATCGTTGATGATTGAATGCGCGCGGACGACAAAGGTGATATCTTTGTGTAATCGTGCGAGTTCTTCGAGTAATATTTTATCAAAGAATAGTTCACCAGCGTTGTCTGCGATGTACAAAATAGTGTGTGCGTGTTCTAATGTTTTTTTGAACAAAGAGTAGGCTTTGTCATTGAATTCTCTGTTTATCGCATGGTCTATCATGTCATCAAGTTTATATCTGTTGCTGGTGCCAAAATCAATAACGTTTCCTACGATAGCCAGTTTGATTGCCATGAGTAGGGGATCATCTGCTTTTTGTACCAGTTCTTTGAGATGAGGGTACTGTTTTTCTGCTAGTTCATTAGATTGATCTTTTACTTTTTTGTAGGGATCAGATGAGCGAGTAATGGTTCGTATGAGTTCATGTATCTCCCGGGAAAGCTCAGGGGGTGAATCTGTAAGAGACACGGTTTGCAGGTGTTTCATTACTTCTTTGAGTACTTGTGTATGAATAGTTTCATCATCCGTGGTCATCCGTGCGGCTTCTAATGCTTGTTTAAGAAAACATGGAATGCACTCTAAAGAAGTTTTCATGACAGATCACCTGCATAGTGCACTGTTAATGATGATGTCTATCTCGAAATGCATGCTGACCGCATGCATCACCCATACTTGCTTTTTGAAGTTTTCCCTCTTTAAAAGCAGTCATAGCATCTTTTACAGTGCCAGTCGCACCAATATAGACATCTATACCGAGTTGTTCGAACATGGTGATAGCACGTCGTCCCAACCCCTGGCAGACCATGACGTTAACTCCTTCGTTTGCCATAATCTTTGGTGGATCTAATTGGCCACCCGCGTGATGACTGGTGTTAGGAATAACCTTAACATCTTCAGTATCGATATCCACTATAGTATAG
>CAZRMY010000036.1:0-5134 GCA_964601295.1 uncultured Thermoplasmatales archaeon
CATCTATCATAATAGTCATACTACTACTCGCTATGCCACCTGCTGCATCACTATTACCGCAACAGACAAAAACATATGCACCGGAAATATCACACACATCGCCATCGCAGCCGCTCACTCTTGCAGAAAGCCCTTGGCCAATGTTCCGCCATGATCTTAAACACACCGGAAGAACAAAGTATACCGGCCCGGTAACACCACTCTTACAATGGACATTCTCAGCAAATGATGGTATTGTCTCCTCACCCGCTATTGCACCAGATGGAACCATCTACTTTGGAGCCGGCTGGGACATCTTTCAATTCAGTGACTCTAACCTCTATGCGCTCAACCCAGATGGCACATTAAAATGGAATTTTACCACAGATGGCGGCGTGTTTTCATCACCCGCAATCGGCGCCGATGGTACAATCTACTTTGGTTCAAATGACAAAAACTTCTACGCTATAAAAGATAACACCACTGAAGCAGACCTCAAATGGAAAACACAGCTTGGCAACTTTTTTATCTTAAGTTCACCTGCCATCGCCAACGATAACACCATCTATGTAGGCGCACCAGACTTTCATTTCTATTCAATTAGACCTAATGGATCAGTAAAATGGAGATATAAAACCGACTGGTGTATTATCTCATCACCCGCACTCATTGAAGATGGCACCATATACATTGGCTCTAAAGATCATTACCTATACGCGTTTTCCGAAGAAGAACAGGGGCCTATATGGCAATTCCCTGCAGGTACTTTTTTTGATGGTCATCTTGTTGACTCTTCACCTGCTATCGGCACCGATGGCACCATTTACTTTGGTACCGACCAATATGGTGCATGGATGCAAGATCCCATACCAGTTAACACAAGCTTCTGGGCGGTCAACCCAGATGGAACACTTAAATGGTCATTTGACACGGAAGATGGTGTAGAATCTTCACCTGGACTCGGACCTGATGGCACCATTTATTTTGGTTCCTATGACACCTATTTCTACGCAGTGACCGACACGGGAACTGATGGAATTCTTAAATGGAAATATAAAACCAATGGCTCTATAGATGGATCACCTACTATTGATGGCGATGGAAACATCTACATCGGATCTCGTGATGGAACACTCTATGCATTCTATCCGGATGGTTCACTCAAATGGACCTACCAAATGGAAAATGGCACCGAATGCTCGCCTACCATCGATGATCGCGGGTATCTCTATATAGGCGATTTCAACGGTACCTTCTATTGCCTCGGCACTGGTGCACCAGACGTCGGAGTGCAATCTATAGATATACCAGCTGAGATAGTACCTGGTGCAACTTATATTCCTTCAGTAAGAGTTAGAAATTATAGAGGAACACCTCAGAGTTGTGATGTACGTTGTGAGATAACCTTAAATGATTCACTTATTTACTCTGAGATTTTATCTATAAATATTCCTGACGGATCTGTAAAAAATATTTATTTTACTGAATGGAACGTTGAATCAAGTGATAATATATTGTATAATGTAACAATTAGTACAACTTTACCCAGTGATGATAATATTGAAAATAATGAACTCTCAATTGTTACACATGCAAATTTTTCTGAACCTCTTTGTGGAGACGTAAATAACGATGGAATAATCAACGTCTCAGATGCAGTGTATGTGATAAATTATATTTTTAATCAGGGGGTGCCACCCGCTCCACTGTGTTCTGCAGATGCCAATGGTGATAGTATTTTAAATATCAGTGATGCCGTGCGTATAATCAATTATATTTTTTTAAATGGCCCCGCTCCAGTTGGTTATTGTTGTAATCGGGGATAATCCATTACGCCTCCTTTTTTTTATTTGATAAGCTTCAAATTTAATGGAGGCCTTACACCTGTTCCCGTAGGTATATCTGATGCCAGTGGAGATGATATGGAACCTATTACTGGTGCAGTATGTTTAATCAATTATTACTTTACGCCGAGTAGCTCACCTGCCAGAGAGGATTGCTGCGATCCAATTTGGTAAAACTATATCATAAATAATCCAAATCATATGTACGTGTGCAAATGCGTTATTATGTTTATGCAATTAAACTAGATAAAAAAGTTCTCTCTTCGAAAAAATTTCGACATGCAAATCCTCATTTGAATCCGAAGCGTGCATGCTATTACATCGGGCAATCGTCACATACACCAAAGATAAGATTTCAGCAACACCGCAAAGGTTACAAATCAAATCATTTTGCACAAAACTATGGCGTTAAACTCGTTCCACGTAGATATCGTAAATATAATCCTATTGCTACACGTAAACAAGCTGAATATATTGAGCAATATCTCACAGCAAAACTTAGGAAAAAAGGTCATGGTGTCTGGTCTCATTAAAAGTTAACCAAACAACTCTTTTAAACGATTAACTGCTTCGTCAATAGTGTGTAGATCTGTTGCATACGAAAATCTGAGGTATCCTTCTCCATAGGGCCCAAATGCGGTGCCAGGTAATGATGCGACACCGCCTTTATACAGAAGGTGATCAGCGCATTTTTGTGAGGGCATACCGGTTTCTTTGATATTAGGGAACGCGTAGAACGCGCCTTTGGGTTTAAGGCATTTGAAACCAGGTACAGAGTTTAAACCGTTAACAATGCGGTCTCGTTTTTGTTTAAACCGTTGCATCATTTTAGGGATAAAATCTTGATCACCAGTAAGTGCTTCCACGCCAGCCCATTGCGTAAATGCTGCGGTGCATGATATAGCACTTACTAAGAAATCCTGTAGTCGGGCGACCATCTTTTTTGGTGCTACCATATAGCCCAGTCGCCAACCTGTCATCGCATAGTATTTACTGAATCCATCAAGAAGAACAGTTCTCATTGCGGCTTTGTCATAGGTGGTTGGACTATAATGTGCTGTTTCATATGTCATTTTTGAATAGATCTCATCTGATATCACAAAAATGTCTTTATCTTCAGCAAGAATTGCAATTTCCTCAAGTTCCTGCTTGGTCATAACCGCTCCCGTAGGATTCTGTGGCGAGTTAACTATGATAACCTTTGTTTTGTCAGTGATTCTTTTTTTGATATCGTCAGGGTTCATACGAAACTCATTTTCTTCAAACAAGGGAACCAGCACAGGTTTTGCACCAAGAAAAGAGGTAACTGATCCATATGTTGGGTATCCTGGGTCCTGGTAGATTACCTCATCACCTGGGTTAACTATACAAAGCAATGCAAAAAAGATCCCTGGTTTTAAACCAGGGGTGATAGCTATTTGCTCTAGATCAGGTTGATATCCGCGGGTTTTTTCAATTTCATCTTGTATTGCTTTTCGTAATTCAGTGATCCCTATTGAGGGAACATAATGTGTTTTTTTTTCTTGGATAGCTTTAATACCTGCGTTAGCAATATTACTTGGTGTCTCCATATCGGGCTCACCGATTTCAAAATGCAATATCTGTTTGCCTTTTCGTTCAAGTTCTTGTGCCTTGGCGAGCACTTCAAATGCTGCCTCGCCATAAATCCGTTCTGATCCTTTACTTAATATTCCCATATACTATCGCTCCATTGGTTAAGTTGATATTTGCATCTCGGTAACTATTTGATTATAATCAGTTAGATCTAGCTCAAACAATTTTTTCTCAGTGGGTATACCCTGTTTATTCCACCCTCTGAGTGTATAATATTCTTTGAGGCTTTTGTTGAATTCGCTCATCTTAATTGTCTGATTTTTTGCCGGCCCTTTACTGAATGGATCATTGATTAGCCGTGGTGGAATGGTATCCGTCTTTGGGTTGTGTCCTTCTCTTAGGTTGAATAATCGTATGAGGTTCCATATGCGTTCACCTGCTTGTAGATAGCTTTCAACAGTATGGTTGAATCCGGTTGAAAGATTCCACATTTTTACGCAGTCAGCCTCCGATATGGGTGCGAAATCACAGAGAACAAGTGAGAAAAACGCTGCGCGATCGTCTTGCGTGTCTTTAACTAATTGTGCTTTTTTTGCAAAAGAAAATTGCTCATAATCTGGGTTATTCACCTCGTCTTTTACAATCCATGCTCGTTGATGACAGGCACCCCGATCTGATGTGGCATATGCGAGCCCCATGCCGAATACTCCTCTGGGATCATATCCCGGTATTTCTAATCCGTTACAATGAACTGCATAGGAACTGGTTTTTTTACCAATTTTCTCGCTTGCTTTCTTTACTCCCTCCGCAAGGACATCTCCAATTCCTTTTCGGTATGCAATATCATTGATTAGTTGTGCAAATGCTTCGGTTTTCCCCCAGTCAATATCTGCTCCATTAAGATGTTCTCGTGTTATTGCGTTGTTTTGATATGCTTCAACAGCAAAACCGAGTACACCACCAAGTGAGATGGTATCCATACCAAGTTCATTACATCGTTCATTGAGATAGGCTACCTCGCTAATACTTTTTAACCCAAGATTTGAACCCATTAATGCAATAGTTTCATATTCTGGACCCACCAGGTTGAGACCTTTATGTTTTCCCGTTTTAATACTTGAGGTATTCCAACAGGCGATAGCGCAGTTCCAACAGGCGCCTCCTTTATCAACGATTTCTTTTTGCATAGTTTCAGCATTTATCGCCTTTGCATGCTCAAACTGTCCGTCCTGATAATTACGTGTTGGTAGAAACCCCCAGTCGTTTACGGGTTTAACCCAGTATGGTGTCCCATAATTTCTGCGGATGGGAACAAAATCATGTTTCTGTATTTTCTGCAAAACCAGTTTGGCTTGTTTATTAAATGCATCAGGATCATGTAACGGGATATCTTGGGTACCTACGAGTGCAATAGCTTTCAGGTTTTTAGCACCCATAACCGCGCCAGTACCACCTCGTCCCGCATGTCGATGTCCATCCATGGTGATCGCAGAGAAGTTAACCAAATTTTCTCCTGCAGGACCAATAACTGCGGTAGCCTTGCATGTTTCATTTTTGATCAGCCAACTATGGGTGTTAAGGCATTCATGTCCCCAGATCTTTGCTGCATCCTTGAACGCTACTTGTTCGTCTTGGATTACTATATAGATGGGTTTAGATGAGGCTCCAGCAATTATGATGATGTCCCATCCAGCGGTTTTCATATCACGAGCGAATCTTCCACCAAAATGAGAATCGACAAAAAGCCCGGTTTGAGG
>CAZRMY010000036.1:5144-15632 GCA_964601295.1 uncultured Thermoplasmatales archaeon
ATTGTCCCTCTTCCTGAGGTCTGTGCACGGGTACCAGTTAATGGGCCCGTAGTAAACAATAGTAAGTTTTCTGGGTTAAGCGGTGGGGTATTTTTTGGAAGCTGATCTATAAGAATTTTTGCTCCCAGGCCTTTTGCACCAATAAATTGTTCTGCATCATGTAGATTAGTTTTTTCTTTCTGTATTTGTTGAGTTGTCAGATTTATTTTCAGTATCTTTCCCGTGTATCCCCCACTCATTTACAAACACTCCACATTATTATTTTTCTGTTTTACGCATATGGTTTATATTCAGTAGATCGATGAGTAAAGCAAATCCTGTTTCACGTCGCCCGGCACCAGGACCTACAATGGTAACAGGTCCAAGCTCATCGGTATAAAAAGTTAATGCATTCGTGGCCTCACCAACACCTGCAAGTGGATCACTTAATGGCAGTCGTTGTGGTGCAACCACCGCATTTATTGAACCCCCCGTATTCAATTCAGCACTTCCAATTAATTTCCAGCGTTCTCCTTTTTTCTGTGCTTCTGTGATATCCTGAGGTGTAATCCCTGTGATCCCCTGGCGTTTAACATCATTTATTTTAAGGTTTTTTCCCAAAACCACATTACTTAGAATCACTACTTTTCCAAGAGCATCCCAGCCTTCAACATCACCTGTCGGATCCGCCTCAGCATATCCTAAATCCTGAGCCTTTTGTAATGCTTCATCATAGGACATCCCTTCTTCCATCCGAGTGAGAATATAATTGGTTGTCCCGTTAAGAATCCCTTTAAACCCTGTTATGCGGTTCCCAGCAAGCGTGTATCTGGTGAGATTTAATGCTGGTGTTCCCGCAAGTACCACTCCTTCAAAACCATACTTTACCTGGTTTTTTTCTGCCAGTGTCAGCAGTTCAGTACTAGCATTTATCACTGGTCCTTTGTTAGTTGAGACAACATGTTTCCCTGATTCCAACGCAGTTTTAATATGGGTAAAAGCAGGTTCACCAGTTTTCACATCAGTGTAGGTAACCTCAATGATGGCGTTAGCATTTGTTTTAGTTATTGTCTGCAAACTGTCTAATCCCTTCTTACCAGTGTTATATGAATCAAGTTTTTTACCATCTTTTACAAGTTGTAGGATTATATCCAGATCTAAACCGTTTGGATCATACACTGATCCTTTCATAATATCTGAGATAGCAACTATTATGAAATCAAAATCATGGTTTTTTTTAAGCATCTCTTTTTTTTCTAATAAGATCTCAGTTAGCCCTTGTCCAACAGTTCCAAAGCCAATAAATGCAAGTTTGAACTGCATCTAGATAGCACCTCGGTGATGCAGCTTTGGTGCGGCTACAAAACTTAATCCTTTCTTGGTGAGTGCTTTAGCAGTATTATTTATTGCTGCGTGTTTATCTAAATAATTTTGTGTGACCGCCGGCATCAAACCCTGTGCCTCTAAATCCTTACGTGGCACAAAATATTCAAGGATATCTGAAGGGTGCGTTCGTTTTTGTTCAACTGCTATCTCTCCGCCTTCATGTTTTGCACTAACATTTTTTACTTTAGATGCTAGATCAAGAAGCTCGTCTCGACGATCATACGGTTGAATCACAATGCTCTTCCATGTTTCAAGAATATGATGCTCAAAACGTACGTATTCTTCCAAACCCAATGTTTTTCGGATGTCACTGCTCATCTCAATAGATGCATTATCTACTGAGTTAGAAAAATTAAAACCGATAAGCGATGTGGATCCATCTTCACGGGAAAATAACCGCGCGGCCATAAGCGTCCAAAATACCGCATATGGGTTATCATTACCCATATACACTGATATTTTAAATTCAATATCAATTCCAAGTTTATGCATCAAGTACCCCATTAAAATTGTCCCCGGGTTAATATTCAAAACTTGTTTTACCCCATAGTTCGTATAATAATATAAGAACTCGTCAACCCATGTTAGCGGGTGTTTATTTGGCTGGCCGACACCACCGAAATACCCCGTTATCGTTTCAGGTCCCCCCAGATGAATATTTGACCCATCGGTTCCCTTTGTATCTAGTGTTTCACAACAGCTAGATCCAAGAATCTGCACCGCAGTAGACATAGCAAGTAAATCATGATCTTCTTCTTGTTCTTTCATCATGCGCACCCGGATAAAACGACCGGGCATCAGCTCGCCTCGTTCAACCGCCTGTCGCACTTCTTTCATAAAAAAAGAAAAATATTGACATGCACTAATCTCCAGTGTCACCGCGTAGTCATCCTTAAAGGTCATTGAGTTATATTTATCTCCAAGTACCTTTCGTCGAAAATCAGTTACACTGATAAACTCCTCATTGTCCCGTTTTTGTTGCAACCAAGTAAGATCTTTAACGTATTCTGGATGTTTTTTTTCTAATCGATACATGAGATTGTCAATGCGTCCTGCTTCCTTTGCTTTCTTGTTGATTTCCTCCGGTCCACCGTATTTATCAACAACTGCTAACAAATCGGTTACTAGTGGATTTTTAGGGTTTAATAAAAACGTATTGATTTCGTCTAATCTTTTTTTATTTATAGCAATTTTGTTGCGGTTTTTTTGCGTCAAAGAAGTATTCCTCCCGTAGGTTGCCATGTGGTAAGTGATATTGCTTTAAAAAACCTCTTTTTTTACAGAGCTACACTATTCATGATGTTGACGGGATATAAGAAATTAAATCATAACTGCGTTTTTCCCCTCAATTTTTATATAGAGAAGTACCATTCCCAATAGTATGTTACAAAGGGGGTATTTTTTTAGAGGTAAAAGGCTAGTGAGTCTTCTAATGGTGCTAAGTGTATCTTTTTTAGTGTCTTTTTCAAGTCTGAATGCTATATCATTGTGTGGTGCGACTGAACCTGTACCCATTGCCGCGGTAGAAACGGCTAGCGATACTACTGTTCCGATGTTAGATCCACCAAGTTCCTTTGATCTTCGTGATTATAACGGGGAAAATTATGTAACATCGGTAAAAAGTCAAATTGGCGGTACGTGTTGGACACATGGTGCTATGGCGGCTATGGAAAGTAATTTGCTTATGACTGATGCTTGGGATTTAGCCGGTGAGGTAGGTGAACCTAATCTAGCTGAATATCATCTTGATTGGTGGAATGGTTTTAATCAGTATAACAATGATGATGTTGAACCGCCAACCGGTACCGGTTTAGTGGTACATGAAGGTGGTGACTATCGAGTGACTTCCGCGTATTTATCACGATGTGAAGGCGCGGTACGTAATATCGATGGGCAATCACATGACACAGCGCCACCCCGTACAGGTGAATCATTTCATTATTATTATTCTCGGAATATAGAATGGTATGTGGCGGGTTCAAACCTTGAAAATATTGATTTGATTAAAAACAAAATTATGACGGAGGGCGCTATTGGTGTGTGTATGTGCTATGATACAGGGTTTATGTCCAATAACGTTCATTATCAACCACCGAGCAGTCTGCTTGATCCAAACCATGCAGTCTCTGTTATAGGTTGGGATGATGCCAAGAGTACTCAGGCGCCATTAGATGGTGCATGGCTGGTGAAAAACAGCTGGGGTACCGACTGGGGTATTAACGGCTATTTTTGGATATCATATTACGATAAGCACTGCTGTCAACATCCTGAGATGGGAGCGATATCATTTCAAGATGTTGAGCCGATGAGCTACACTCATGTGTATTACCATGATTACCATGGCTGGCGTGATACCAAAACAGATGCTTCAGAAGCATTCAACGCGTTTACTGCTACAGCTGATGAACTCCTTGATGCAGTGAGCTTTTTTACCGCAGCAAATACTGTTGATTACACAGTCACGGTGTATGATGATTTTGACGGTTCAACATTAACAAATGTACTATCTAGCACATCTGGTTCTCTTGCGTACACTGGTTTTCACACAATATCACTTGATACCACTGTTGAATTAACAACCGGTGATGATTTCTACATTTATGTGTCATTATCCGCTGGTGGTCATCCCTTTGATCGAACTTCAGATGTACCCGTCTTACTTGGCGCGTCATCGCGCACTATTGTACCTTCTTCTGCATCACCTGGTGAGAGTTATTGGATGAATGGCACGAGTTGGGAGGATCTCACAGAGTACGAGGATACCGCCAATTTTTGTATTAAAGGCTTGGTTGAACCCGGGTTAGATATTTCTTTCCCAGATGGTCTGCCAGATCATCTTGAACCAGGAGTACCGACAACATTTACCGTTGAAATAACTAATCTGGCTGACACATATATACCGGATTCAGCAACACTCTATTACCGGTATAACTTGGGGGCATATCAGCAAGTCCCATTGGTATCTATCGGTGGCATGTTATATGAGGCAACGCTTCCTGCATCAGGCTGTGGAAGCACACCAGAGTTTTATATTAGCGCAAATGGAAACCTTAGCGGTACCATGACCAGTCCAATAAATGCGCCAGCAACGATATATTCAGCCGTTGTCGGTGAAGAAACCACATTTTTTTCTGAAAACTTTGAAACAGCTCAGGGATGGACAGTGACTGGTGATGCCTCTGATGGACAATGGGCTCGTGGAGTACCCGTTGGTCAAGGTGATCGAGGTGACCCACCAACAGATTATGATGGATCAGGTCAATGTTATCTCACTGATAATGTGTATGGCAACTCTGATGTGGATGGAGGCAGAACATACCTAATATCCCCATTATTTGACCTCAGTGAGTCAACACATGCTAAGGCAACCTGCGCAATATGGTACACCAATAACTATGGGGCGGATCCTAATGATGACTTATTTAAAGTCTACGTCTCCGATAACGGAGGTAGTACCTGGACGCTTGTTGAAACCATTGGGCCGTATACTTCAGATGGATGGCGTGAATACACCTTTTTTATCGATCAGTATGTTAGTTTGAACAATCAAATAAAAATAAGGTTTGAAGCAGCAGATCTTGGTGATGGATCAGTCGTTGAAGCAGCAGTTGATGCAGTGTATGTGTACACGTATGATTGTGGGGTGTGCGGGGATGCTAATGGAGATGGCATCATCAATATAAGTGATATCGTATTTGTTATCAATTATGTGATGTTACCTGGCGCTCCAGAACCCAACCCCCCCTGTATAGCTGATGTAAATGGAGATAGCATCATTGACACATCCGATGCAGTCTACCTGATCAACTACGTGTTCATACCAGGTTCACCTGCACCAGTTCCCGGATGTTGCAGCTAACCCTTCTTTTTCCTTTTTTTATATTTGATACCAACTCTTTTATTTAGATTCACAATCAGCGGTAATATATGGATCCCTTTATCTTTGCAATCACGGTCATATTGGTTACCGCTTCAGGTGCTCTTGCTCCAGGGCCATTATTTTTTGCAACTCTTATTCATGGATCACGATCTGGTGCCAAGGGAGGGCTTGTTTTTTCGTTATCTCACACCGTAATCGAATTCAGTTTAGTTATGTTATTTGCACTAGGGTTGCTAACTGTTGCATCTGAGCCAATAGTACAGAAATTTATAGGAGTTGCTGGTGGTACTGTTCTCATCTTTTTTGGGTTATATCAAATAAAGAATGTAATTTCCACATCTTTTGGTACATTTGAGAAACCACAAACCGGGTACCGCCGTTTGTTTCTTATAGGCTTGGTTTTTAGTGGGTTAAACCCGTATTTTATTGTCTGGTGGCTCAGCGTTGGTGGACAGCTGATAATACTTGCATTACAATTTGCTGGCCTACTCGGCGTGATCTTTATGTATATCTGTCATATTTGGATGGATTATGTATGGCTTGGGAGTATCGCCTATTTTTCTCATAAAGGAATAAATATTTTACAGAAAAAAGGGTATAGAATACTCCTTGGGATTTTCGCCATTGTGTTAATTTATTTCGGTGTCATTTTTATACATGATATTTTGTAACAAGATAAAGAAGCGTGTGGTTTACTTTTGTCCGAGATAGTCGGTATCTGTTATACTAATTAATTGGTGGTAAAACGTGGTTTTTATAAATATTATATGGCATTAGGTTACTGATAATGTGGTGACTTAGATGTAAGTTTTTTCCTCAACGAATATATAACACCTCTAACCTCATCTCATGTTAAGGAGTATAATAAAAAAATGGAATATACATCACGAGTATTCAGGAAACATATTGATACTTCAGCATACACTGAGTTTATCTTAGGTGGTGATATCGGTGGGACAAATACCAATCTTGCGGTAGCAGGCGTAAAAAACGATACACCAGAATTGCTCTTTTCTCACCATTTTAAAACCCAAACACTCTCCTCACTAGCACCAGCAGTCAACACTATTCTTAATTACGCTGAAAACAAATTTAATATCTCTCTAACTTCAGCTTGCTTTGCAGCTGCAGGGGTGATCTCAGCAGATCAGAAAAAAGCTGATCTAACAAATGTTTCGTGGAATATTTCAAGTGACCATCTACAAAATAAAACACCTCTGAACATGATTAGTTTGATAAATGATTTTCAAGCAATAGGCTATGGTATTAATCTACTTGATCCATCAAAACCCGAAGATTTCCGTATTATCACAAAGGGCGATACCAAAAACCCTCAAAAACATGCGTCAAAAGCAATTGTAGGAGCGGGAACCGGGCTTGGAAAAAGTATTCTTATATATGATAACCATTTAGATATGCATCTCCCAACTCCAAGTGAAGGTGGTCATGCAGATTTCCCAATATATGATGAGGTAGAATTAGATCTAATAACTTCGATACAAAACACTGCACAACAAGATGAGCCAATCTCATATGAGGATATTCTATCAGGTAACGGTCTTGAACGAATTTATATGTACGTCCGTAAAAGTAGTAAATTTCCTACAAATAAATATATCCAAGAAATTGATGCTGTTGCTGAAAAAGCACCATTGATATCAAAGTATCGGAGAAAGGATGCAACCTGTAAAGAAACTTTTCAGCTGTTCACTCGTTTCTATGCTCGATGCTGTAAGAATCTAGTTTTAGATACATTTGCTCTTGGTGGTCTCTATATAGCTGGTGGTATCGCATCAAAAAACAGTGATATATTCACCTCAAAAGTGTTCAAAGTAGAATTTGAAAACGCCTATCAACGATCCGATGTTCTAAGATCAACACCTATTTATCTTATAAAAAATTATGATGTCAGTCTATATGGTGCCTCCTTAGCAGGAGTCTTGCATAAAAAAACATGACTGACATAACCGCTTAACAGAGAAACGGAGAGACCTGTATGAATCCAGCTAATAACACTATAGATGATGAATTATATAGAAAGCATTTTAGAGTCACCATCTTTGGGTCTGCCCGTATTTTACCTAAAGATCAAACATTTAAAGATATCTACGAACTAGCTAAGTTAATCGCTGCGGAAAATATCGATATTGTCACAGGTGGTGGACCCGGGACAATGCTTGCTGCATGTCAAGGACATCACGACGGTCGAAAAGATAATACAACATGTGCAATAGGTCTTAATATCGTTATACCTAATGAACAAAAACCAAACCGGCATCTTGATATAAAACGTGAATTTCATCGATTCTCAAACCGATTAGATACATTTATGGCGTTATCAGACGCGGTTGTCGTAGCACCAGGCGGTGTGGGTACACTTCTTGAGTTTGCATATACCTGGCAGCTGGTACAAGTAAAACATATTTGTAACATACCAATTGTTTTATTTGGTGAAATGTGGGCTGAGTTCATGAAATGGGTGCAGGAGTATCCACTTCGGCAAGCATTCTTAGATGTAAAAGATGTAGAACGAGTCTTTTTAGCAAAAACATATCATGAAGCATTTAAAATAATAAGACGGTTTCATGCAGGATATTTGAAAGGTGATAATATTTGTCTAAATTTTAAGAAATATAAACTTGAACATGAGGAAGGAAAACTATGAACAGGAAGGTTCATTTGGATTATTCATACAGTTTGATCCCTGTAAAAGATTTTATGATAACAGCTAAGCAGCTTCAACCTGAGATTAAACAACTGAATGCTGCATCAAAAAAAATGTACTCTGATGAGCATGCATCAATAAATCTTCCTTTTGATACCGAGGCGGTCGAAAAGATCGTAGAGTGTGTGAAAAGAAAAAAACAATTGAATCCAAAGTATCTGGTGGTTGTTGGTATTGGAGGGAGTAATCTTGGGACTATGGCACTCCAAGAGGCAGTACTTGGAAAAATCTATAACCAACTCAATCCAGATATAAAGGTACTATATGCTGATACTGTTGATGCGGATAAAATACAGAGGATTTGCTCTCTTATAGAACCTGTCTTACAACAGGGTGAGCCGGTACTACTGAATCTTATAAGTAAATCTGGAGGAACTACGGAGACTATAGCCAATTTTGAAATTCTTAGTGCGTTGATAAAAAAATACATGGAAAATATGGAGGATTACATTGTAGTAACTAGTAATAAAAATTCCAAGTTATGGAAATATGGTATTGATAATGGTTTTACAGTTTTAGAAATCCCAAAGAAGATAGGTGGCAGATATTCGGTGTTTTCTGCAGTAGGTTTATTCCCATTAGCGCTACTTGGTGTTGATATTAGCTCATTGTTGCGAGGTGCCCGTATGATGCGTGATGAGTGTCTGAAATCTGATGTGTTACAAAATCCAGCAGCACTCAGTGCAGCTCTTATTTATCAACATAAAGTGAAGGGTATTCGAATCCATGAGTTGTTTCTTTTTAGCACTGATCTTGAATCTTTGGGTAAATGGTATCGTCAGTTGATGGGTGAGAGTATAGGTAAACAATATGATAAAGATGGAAACCAAGTATTCGAAGGTATAACCCCTATGGTTTCCATCGGTTCAACTGATTTACATTCCATGGCCCAGTTGGATTTAGGCGGCCCGTATGATAAATTTACGACATTTGTTGCTGTTGATCACATGAATTCAAAAATGCAGGTGCCCAGTGGTGGGGAATGTTCTTCATTGGTGCAAGAAATTCAGGGGCGTTCTCTGCATGAGATTATGCAAGCGATTTTCCATGGGGTTCAAGCTGCTTTCCAAAAGAGTAGTCGTCCGTTTGTGACAATTGTGTTGCCCAATAAGACTCCGTATTCGCTGGGTCAATTTATGCAGATGAAGATGATGGAGATAATGTATCTTGGTTTCTTGATGAATGTTAACCCTTTTGACCAACCGAACGTGGAAAGTTATAAAAGTGAAACAAAGAAGATTTTAGCATAATGTTATTAGTGTGTAACAGCTTTTTGTTAGTAATAGTACTATGATCTTAACATTTATCATATGTTAACCATTGTTTTTTTATAGTCTGTCTGCTTGCATGTATTTTGATATGTGAGGCAAGGTGATTTTCGATGCTGCGTAAAAAAAGAATTATCCCTGCGATTATAGGTAAATCTCAAGATGAGCTGGATGATCGTTTATCACGGGTGTTAGATTATGTTGATCTGGTGCAGTTGGATATCATGGATAATGAATTTGTGCCTAATACATCGTTATTCTTTGATTTCAAATTACCTGAGACATTTGTTCGGTTTGAAGCGCATCTTATGGTGGTTGATCCAATAAGATGGATTGAGCAGCATTGGTCTAAGGTTAATATGATTTTAGTGCATTGTGAATCAGTGGCTAACCCTTCTAGGGTTATTGAGTTGATAAGAAGTAAAGGAAAACAGGTGGGTTTTGTATTAAACCCTGAGACGTCTGTAGATAAAATTAGGGTTTTTATTGATGATATTGATCAGGTGTTGGTTATGACCGTTAAACCTGGTTTTTATGGTAGTGAATTTATTCCTGATATGGTTGATAAAATTGAACGGTTGCGGCAACTTCGGGGTGATTTGGATATTGAGGTTGATGGTGGTATAACACCGGAAACTATCGGCATGGTTAATAAGGCGGGTGCAAATATGTTTGTTTCAGGTTCATTTATCGTGAAATCATCAAATGTACCTGGAGCAATAAAACAATTACGTGATATTGTTACGATGTGATGGCGCTGACATTCATGCATTAGCTTTCTTTGAGACAAGCTGATACTATTTATATAATATATTTTATAATTATATTGTTTTTATCATAAAGTTTTAGAAATCTAATGGTATATAGGTAAAACGGAGGCGTTGTGTCTCAGGATGAACACGTGAAATGGAGTTATGTGCACGGTGGCTGTGAAGAGCCATTACTTTGGGCAACCATTGGTGACCGGTTACGGTTGGCTGCGAAGCAGTACGCGCGTAATGATGCAGTTGTCGATGTATGGCGTGATTACCGATATTCTTATGAGCATTTCTATAAAATTTGTCGACGTGCAGCAAAAGGACTAATGGAATTGGGGGTGGAAAAAGGAGATCATGTTGGTATCTGGGCGACCAATTATGTAGAATGGGTGATCACACAGTTTTCAACGGCGATGATTGGCGCGGTGTTAGTAACAATTAACCCTGCGTTGCGTGAGCATGAATTAGAATACGTGTTACGGGATTCCGAAT
>CAZRMY010000037.1:0-15623 GCA_964601295.1 uncultured Thermoplasmatales archaeon
GAACCCGGGCTGAGGGCTTGGAAGGCCCTAATCATAACCCCTAGATCACACCCGCTCTCAGTTTTACCGGTGTGAAATACGCTTGCTCTTTTAGTAATTTGCTATGATATGTAACAGATTTTTATATGGTTAAAGGTTATGGTATATTGGATACGGGAATGGGATGTAAAATACTAGATAACCTATATGCAGCTTCTGCCGTAACCCTGGTTATAATTAGTGTTTTTTTTGTCATTGCTATGGTGGTTGGTATCTTTGTGTTTTTAGGTGACACTGGAGGTTTCTCTGAGATACATATCACGCGTTATCCGGGTTCTGAAGATTATGAACTCCCTCAAAATTTATGCACAGCATTTAACATACCGCTATCTGCGCAATATACGGGGTATACTGTTAATGTTTCAAAGGCGAAAATCGCGGAATGGTATCAGGAACAGCTTGATGACTGGAGTTTGATGCGGGAGAATGAGTTTCCATTACCAGAATATCCTGATGATTCTGCTATGAACGTATTATTTGAACAAGCGGGAACAGGGTTGTTTGTGTTTGTCATCAGTGATTTCACTAAGACAGATCACACTGTGTATGGGGTTGCATCTGGTCCATGGGCGATGATGCAGAACTGTGGACAGATTGATTTAGATGCGTTGTTGAAGTACATAAGCGCAGCTTTTGACACCGGGTTTGAACCTCCCATGGAGGATACCGGTGAGGATGACGCTGCTAATGATGATCTGTTACCTGAGTTAAGTTTTACCTATCTAGAATTTTTCCCGGTTGAATTAACACAGTATCAAGAAACAGTTGATATCGCGCAGGCTCAGGAGGATATTATAGCAGGTGTTCCCGCGTTGATAACCCCGTATATGATGCATTATGGAACTGTTTATCCTGAAGGAACCGGACAGTGGTATGTATACCCTCATGGCACACATTTTGAGGTAGTAGCTCCAGCTCACGGAGCCATTCTTACAGCGGAATACACACAAGCTACGCTAGGTAATCCAACTGTTGTCAATGGAACTACTACGTATCAGGATATAGATTTGATGGTATATTTAGATGCGACAAAACGCATGAATCTCGGTCAAATACACGTGTTGAAATCAGTTATAGATTCAGTACAAACATCAGCTACAGGTTATCTGTTAGTTCAACCAGGAATGGTGGTGGGGTATACAGACGATGAACAACCGCTGAGGATCACGATGTGGGATGAAAACATGGATAACGGATTAACGGGATATTTCTCATACCGTGTTTGCCCATTAACCTACTATACCGCAGAAATAAAAGAAAAACTAACTGATTTTTACGATACTTACGTTTACGAGAGCATGAAACCAGTTCCTGAGGATGACCCAGAGTATGATGCACGAAACCCTGGTGGATGCTGGCCGGAATCACAGCTATGCAGCCCAGTGAACATTAATATCGATGATTCTATCTGGGGAACCTGGTATTATAAATCAGGATATCGTGACACTAGCATACCCTCTAACGCCTCTGGTTATAATTTCAGGAGCGGCATATTGGTGTTCCTTAAACGTGATGTGCATACCAACCCAGAAACATTTGCCTATGCGTGGAGTACCACACGAATAGAAGATGAATGCCCTAACTGGGAGGGCTTGTATACCGGGGTATATGATGGTATTACCACTCCAGCTGATTACCAAGGCTGCTATGTCCGCCCGACATCGGATTCACACGTTAAAGCATTGCTACCGTTCAATATTGAGTCATCCCATATGACTTTTATGCGGTACAGCTTTGAAGGTGATGATATGGAAATCCAATTTTTTGATACGTTTCTTGAAGCTCAAAATGATTTCACTGATTCTACGGCGTACACGAAAAATAAGCTCGAAGGAAATCCTTTACCATAACACATTGTATACATCCGGTGACCTACTGACATTTCCAATGATAAAAAATGTCCATTATAGCCATTGCTTCTTTTTGAAATACCCAATCATTACTAAACCTATGGCTAGCATTATAAGTAACGCCATTGGGTACCCCCAGTGCCAGTTTAGTTCCGGCATGTTGAGTGGACTGGTTGCGGGATTAAAATTCATACCATACAACCCAGCAACAAAAGTAAGAGGAATAAAAATCGCCGCAAAAATTGTTAGCACTTTCATAACTTCATTCATTTTATTACTCACACTACTCATATAAATATCAAGCATTCCTGACACCATATCACGAAAGGTCTCAACAGTATCAATAACCTGTATCGTATGATCATATAAGTCGCGCAAATAGATAGAGGTTGTCTTTTTAATCAGTGGGGACTCTTCACGTTGGAGTCCGCTAATAACCTCGCGGAGTGGCCATACTGATCTCCGTAAGAAAATAATATCGCGTTTCAGATGGTGGATCTGCTGAAGTGTAAGGGGTGAAGGATCTGATATAATGTTATCTTCCAAGACCTCAACTTTTTCACCAATTTTCTCAAGAACCGTAAAGTAGTTATCCACAATCGCGTCAATTAGTGCATACGCTAAGTAATCTGATCCCATCTTACGAATGCGACCTTTACTGTTTCTAACTCGTTCGCGAACAGGATCAAAAACATCGCCAATACTTTCTTGAAATGAAATAACAAATTTCGATCCGATAAGTATGCTAATTTGCTCAGAATGGATTTCCTGCTTTATATCATCATGAAAAATCATCTTCAAAACAAAGAAAATATAGTTATCAAATGTCTCTATCTTTGGTCGTTGATCAGTATTTAATATATCTTCCAAAACCAAGGGATGTATATCGAAACATTCCCCTAATTTTTCAATAATGTCTATCTGATGAATACCATCTACATTGATCCATGTCACTGTTGGCTTATCCTTAAAGGGAAAGCAGTCTTCAACATTAGCAACTTCTTTTTCATTCAATTGCTCTTCGTTATAATCAATAAGAGTAATTCGTATCTTACCTGTTTTCTTATCACCAACATGAACGAGGGCGCCAGGTGGTAAACCGCGTGTAGATGAGCTTCGTTTTATAAATCGAGACATACCGCTCCTCAACTATTATGATTATTCGGCTATTCAAACACCTATTTCATATTATAAATTTTCCGTATGGGCCAAGAAATTTCAATACCTTCTTTATCAAAGCGTTCTTTCAGAGCTTTAACAAATTCGTTTCGAACAGAAAATCGTTTCATAGGTTCTTCTACGCGGAGAATAGTTATAAAATTGATATTTGAATCACCAAACTCTTTGAATCTAAATAACGGTTCAAAGTCCTGAACAGCACCTGGAGTTGTTTCTTGAATTTGTTTGGCTACTTCCAGAGCGATTTTTTCAACCTTTTCAAGATTAGATTCATATGCTACACCACAGGGAATCCAGAAAGACATATCTTGCTTGGGCATTGAATAATTTAAAATGATGCTATCCGCCAGTTTTGAATTAGGTATAATTAAAAGATTATCTGTCCATGTTTTTATCCTTGTAGAACGCCAGCCGATGTCTTGTACAAATCCTGCTGTATCTTGATCAAGTTCAATAAAATCACCAACAGTTATTGGGTGATCTGATAGAAGATGTACGCCAGCGAAAAAATTTGCTAGTGTGCTCTGTAGTGCTAGGCCAATGGCAAGTGCTCCAAGTCCAACACCCGCTACCATAGGAGTAATATCAATTTTAAAATAACCGAGTATGATGATAACCGCAATGGCATAAATAATTGCTGCTATTGCTTTATTGAGCAGACCCGGTGGTCTTTCAAACCCCCTTCTAACTTTAAGCCATCCCATCATTAGCACTTTTAGTATTCTTGATATAAGGACTGCTCCAATCAGAGTAATGATAACGAAGAAGAAATTATCAATCCATTGGATATAATTCGACAAAGCGGAGAGCGGCTTTAGTGCGGTATATAATCCAATGAAAAATATAAATACAAAAAATGGTTTTGAAATTTGCTTTAAAATAAATTGCCCGTAACTTTTTCTTTTTTTGGCTATTTTATTAACCATTATTTTTAGCAATAAATAGGAAAAAGAAATAACAAAAATAGTGATTAGAAATAGTATTAAAAACTGTAAGTATTCGTTTGTTGTTAATGAGTCTATTAAATTCATTAGTGTTCCTTGTCCATTTTTTTGATAAATGGAACATATGGTTGTTATTAATTTTATTGATGGTGGATAAGTCGTTGTGTGGTTTGTTTTTAAAAAAAGTCTTGTTAGGATGTTATTTTTCCCATTTTTTAAGGAAATCAGCTGCATATTTACGTGTTTTTGGGCTGGCGCTATGCAGTTGATGTTTAACGAAATCAAGTATCTGTGGTTGTTGTGTTGATTGTTCGTAAAACGTGTCAAACGCTGTTATCGCATGGCTTTTGATCAGCTCTTTATGTGCTCCTTGATGAATGGTGTGGATTTGAAGCAGTTGTTGTGTTATATGATTGGTTAGATGGGGTTTGTTTTTTGCAACTACGCCTAAAGCTTCTGTGGCGTGTGCTGCCGTCATGGTTTTTTTACTGCATATTATATGGTAAAACGTGTCTACTAATGGGTCGATTTTATTTTGAACATCAGACTTAGTTAAATTTGATATCAGCCGTATCCCAATTAGTTTATGATAATGGTTTGTGCTATGAATGAGTTTTTCGATGTGATGCCAGTAAGGATACAATATGTCAGGATGCTGTTCACTGAGAACGTGTAATATCTCAAAACTGTTTTTCCGGATAATATCATCAGGATCTGTAAGATTCTGCAGAAGATTTTCAAGAAATATTTTGTTCTGTTGTGCTAGTACGGCAAGTTCCGGTATGTTAATTTGTTTGCTGCTTACATCAACCGATGGATCCATGAATACCGTCCCCCAGTATGAAATAGAGTAATGTTTTAATATATAATGAATGTTCTGTTGGAAAATTTTGAGATATTTAAAGATATTGTTAGTGTTAGTGTTACATTATGCTGATTTTTGGAATTGTTAAGGTTCAGTAAAATTTAAGAAGGTTTTATCAATTTCTTTTTATTGCCTTTTATGGGTGGAGGAGAAAAAAACTATGATAAAAGAAGATAAGATGGTAAAATATGGAAGCTGGGCGTTTCTGATTGGTATCTTGATAGCCTTTATTGCGGGGTTATGGCAGGCGTACACGCTTGAGACGGGTGGAAATTATTTTGCAACTGATGCCGGTGGTTGGGTTGCATGGATACTGGCGATTATTGGTTTTATTGTAGGGATTCTTGCTTTTATCGGTCGCGGGACTATTACTGCAAAAGAGGTTCCTGGGTTTCTTATCGCAGGTATCGCACTGGTGGTCATGTATGGAGTGTTTAAGGATATATCGTTGGATCCAGTGATTGGTTCGCTGTTGCAGGGTGTTTCGATGAGTCTAGCGATTTTTGTTGCTCCTGCTGTGGGTATTTTATCTATCGCCATAATTTGGGCGATTGGTAGAGATAAATAAACCCATTTTTTTTTCTTCTTTTTTTTTAATCGGCTACATTTATATATTGTATGTGATATCCTTTTATTGTAGCTGGGGTAGGAATTATGTTTAGAGAGCTAATAGTGTCGGTTATTGTATTGTTGGTGGTAATGGTGGGTTTGTCCACCGCTTTTTCGGTTTCTGAGAATAATATCGTGTGTGTTCACACGAAGGGTTTTGATATGTTTGGCACCGTAAACTCTCCTATTTCCTCAGAGGATGTAGACATGTACACTGTGGTACGAAATGATCTTCCGGATGCATGGGACTGGCGTGATGTTAATGGAGTTGATTGGACCACACCGATTCGTAATCAGCTGCAGGATGTTTGTGGCAGCTGTTGGGCTTTTGGTGCGTTAGGTGGTCTTGAGTCTATGTTAAAAATCTGGATGAATGATTCCAGTGCACAGGTAGATCTTTCTGAGCAGTATATGTTGTCTTGTTCCCCCGGCAGCTGTAATGGATGGTATTGGTTGTCTACCTTACGTTGGATTTTAGATCATGGTGCGATCCCTGAGTCATGTCTAAGCTATAGTGCGGATGATTCGATACCGTGTGATGCGAAGTGTGATGACTGGTATGAGCATCTTGTTGGTATTGAGCATTACCATAAGGTGTATGCGAATGTTTCAGTGATTCAAAGTGCACTGGTGAGTTATGGTCCTTTACCTGCGACAATGAATGTTTACTCAGATTTTTACCCTGACTATTCCGGTGGTGTATATCAACAAAACTCAGATGATTTCGTGTTTGGTCACTGTGTTACCATAGTAGGATATAATGATAGCTGGGGTGATACAGATGGAGGATATTGGATTGTGAAAAACAGCTGGGGAACAGACTGGGGTGAAGACGGCTGGTTTAGAATCGCTTATGGTGAATGTAAGATAGAAAACAGCGTGTATTATTATACAGCCCCTAATTATTCAGTGGGTAAACCTGCAGCACCCGTTGGTCCTAATAGAGGTGGTATGGACAGAGAGTATACGTTTACTGCAGTTGGTGTTGACCCTGATAATGACACGATACGGTATATTTTTGATTGGGATGAAGGAAATAGTACACTCTCTGAATATGTGAAATCAGGGGGATCCGTGGCATGTAATTACTCGTGGTCGGAACAAGGCGACTATGCTGTTCGAGTTAAAATTGAAGATGAACATGGTCTAGAAAGCGCATGGTCGGATCCTGCGGTTATCAGTATACCAAAAAATCGACCAAATTCCTTCGATTGGCGTACTTTGCACCTCTGGTTGATGCATTTTAAAAACCACCCTAATGCAACAGTCTTAATCTGAAAAAAAGAGTATATGATTGTGATTACTTTATACCTGCTTTTTTATTTGCTCTGCGCTCTAATTCTGCTACATCTTGACCAGATAAAATATCTTTGTTGACTAGTTTCATGGTCAAAATATCAATGTATTCCAACAGATAGGTAACCTGCTGCGTATAGTCTTTGATGTCAGCAGTCAGCTTGGCTGACTCTTTTCTTTGTTCTTGAAGTTCACTGAGTGTTTCATTAAGTTTGTTTGATTTATCGGAGACAAGTGTGTTTAATTCTTTTGTTAGTCGGTCTGATACCTGTTCAACATGAGAATCCAGTAGTTTTCTGTTTTCTGCAGTGATATCTTTAAGCGATCGTGTTTTAAATTGTTCAAGATCCTTGAATTTTTTGATTACTTCTTTATATTGGCCTATTTTTTCATCTAGCAGGTCTAGTTGATTATTTTCAAAATTTAACCGTTCTTCGATTTTTGTGCATTTGTCGTTTAATTCAGCTATTTTAAGTTGAAGATATCCTTCTTTCATAATGGTCACTAACCAAGGCTTATGTCATTTGTAAAGATTATTTTTTTAATCTTTTAGAAAAGTACTGCATTTTCTTTTGTTTTTCCTGAGGTTATACTCCCTCAGGGACATAGGTTTCCTCTTCGTAGGTGGCCTTTAATTCATCACGGATAACCTCGCCTAACCGTTTGATACCCTCGCGGATACTGTCATCATCACAATATGAAAAATTTAGCCTCATGGAATTATAATTTCCTCCCTCTGGGTAAAATGCTTCACCGACAACATAGGCAACCTTTTTTGCTATGGCTTTTTGAAACATCAGTCGAGTGTCAATACTCTTAGGTAAACTAATCCAAATGAACATACCTCCCTTGGGAAGTGTCCATTTCACATTGTCAGGAAAATGTTTTTTTATCTCCGCAAGCATAATATCACGTTTATGCTTGTACAACTTTTTAATCTCCCCTATTTGTTTATCTAAATATCCTCCATTAACGTACTCATATGCTACATACTGTGAGAACACATTGGTGCATAGGTCCATGGCTTGTTTTGCCAGCACTAGTTTATCTAGAATTTGTTTGGATGCTACAACCCATCCTAATCTAAAACCGGGTGCAAGTATTTTTGAAAATGTACTTAGATATACGACCCGTCCTTTGGTGTCAAATGTTTTTATTGGTGGCATCATTTTTCCTTCAAAAATTAGCTCCCCGTAAGGATCATCCTCGATGATAATGAAATCATATTCACTAGCGATATTCAAAAGTTCTTTCCTATGACTTACCGACATGGTCTCCCCAGATGGATTTTGAAATGTGGGGACCGTGTACAGGAACTTTGGATGGATTCCGGTTCTGCGGAGGCGTTCGAGATTCCGACGGAGTGACTCGGTATCCATGCCTTCATCGTTCATGGGGATGGATTCACAGTTTGCTTCGAACGCGTGAAACGCTTGTATCGCTCCTAAATATGCGGGAACACTTGTTAAGTAGGTATCACCCGGATCAAGAAAACATAATGCACATAATGATAATGCCTGTTGTGCCCCACTGGTAATCAAGATATCATGTAATTCACAGGGAATGTTTTTTATCTTCCGCATTCTATCTGCAAGAACACCACGTAACGGTGAATATCCTTCGGTAGTGCCATATTGGAGTGCTTGTTGGATGTTGTCTTTGAAGACGTTATTGATGCAGGTGTGAATGGGTTCAACAGGAAATGCCTCTGGATTAGGCAATCCACCGGCAAAGGATATCATTCCCGGGATTTGAGTTACCTTTAACAGTTCACGTATTTCAGAGGCTCGTAATCTTTTTGCACGTTTTGAGAACACACGTTCAATATTTACGACCATAAGAACCACCCAGTTTCTGGGAACATGCAGGGTTTTATAAATCTTCGTATAAATCCAGTATTCCAACGAATTTTTTTAGTGTACTACTTGTTTGATGCATGCTACAAAATCATCCACATCTTCACGAGTGGTGTCATATGAGCACATCCAACGGACTACTGATGCATGTTCATCAAATATGTAAAAGAAATACTCTTGTTGTAATGGGACGATACATGAGAGGGGTATCTGAGCAAATACGGCATTCGTTTCTACTTTTTGTGTCACAGTGACCTGTTTGATATCTTTTACTTGCCGATAGAGATATTGTGCCATGTGGTTAGCATGTTGCGCGTTTTTTAGCCATAGATCACTGGATAATAAAGCGATGAATTGTGCGGAGATATACCGCATTTTTGATGCGAGTTGCATACCTTGCTTACGGATGTAGTCAAATTTTTCTGCATAGGATTTATTGAAAAATACCACCGCTTCACTGCATAGGGTACCATTTTTTGTTCCACCAAATGATAAAATATCAACCCCTGCATCCTGAGTGAGTTTTTGTAATGTAGTATCAAGAGCTGCTGCAGCATTACATAACCGAGCTCCATCCATATGTACAATCAAGTTGTGATCATGGGCAAAATCAGTTAGCTGTCTGAGTTCTTTATATGTATAGAGAGTTCCTAACTCTGTGGGTTCAGTAATTGAGAGTACCTTAGGCTGTGCATAATGTGGGTCATTGATGCCCGCAAGAGCGGATGCAACCTTATCTGGTGTTAACTTACCATCTTTAGTTGGCATCGTAAGGAGTTTACAGCCGGTGAATTTTTCAGGTCCACCACATTCATGTACATTAAGATGCGCAGTTTCAGCACATATGATTGCATGGTATGATCGGGTAACATTTGATATTCCTAAAATATTTGCTGCAGTTCCATTGTAAACAAAAAAGGGTTCGGTTTTTTTACCGAAATGTTTTCTAAATAGTTCCACTGCTTCTGCAGTGTATTTATCCTCTCCGTAGGATATAACATGGTCGTGATTTACTGCGTTCATCGCTTCGAAGATAGCGGGGTGTACACCAGCGTGATTATCACTAGCAAAACCTCGAGTAGATACCATGCGGTGCGCAAGAGTCTGTTATTTTATAAATTCTTCTACAAAATCTCTGCATTATAACATAAAAGTAGACAATTGTCGATAAAAACATGTACAATATTTATAAATACCCTGAATATCCCTATGTAGAGAGGCACGGGTGCCGTAGTATTTTCATTACAAAAAATTTAGAGGTTTCTCTCGATTCCTCACGGGCCTCACCGCCCCTTCACCTCTCTATAGAACTTTTTACAAAATAACTCGTAAATTAAAATAAAAAGAGTTTAGGTGGAATATCCACCGATTTTTAGACTTGGATCACCAAGCAGTACCCATTGCTGCACACTTTTAATATGATCGTCCTCTTCCATATCGAAAGTGTTAAGATACTGAGTGATTGTTTCCCCATAGGCATCTCCGAGGATATCATGTCCTTCTTCGGCATATTGTCTGAAGAAATCAAGACTAATTCCACCGTCAAGACCACTTATTGTGCAGTCTTTGCCTAATGCTCCGTAACCTAATCCTGTGTTGCCGATGGATGCAATTGCACCGCTGCCTGCCATCCGGGTGATCCACCAACTCCAGCACTCTGGAGCAGGTCGACCGTATGTCCAGAGTGATAATCCTAACCGGTAATCTAGTAATGAGGGTATGAGTGACACGTTGAATTGACTGTTATGGCAACCGCCAACTACTAGAATAAATGGTTTATCTTCGTTTTTGATTTTACTCATTGGAAAATACGGTGGGCTCCCATATAGTTTCATGGTTACAAGACCAGTGATGCTGCCATATTGACGATTACCCGGAACACCTGGGTAGTGATCACCCCATACTTTTGGACTGCCGTGACCGGAGAAAAACACAAACCCTGCACCATTACTCAATGAATCGATAACGTCTTGCTGACCGGTAAAAACTCCATTTGAAGTCCAAATGATTTCTTTTTCGAAATCAGCAGGCATATACGAGAGTGCTCCCCCTTTGCCTTGAAGTATTTTTTCACCAGTTACCCACTCCCCTTCATAATACATTTCTGTGTTATTACGCCATGCTGAGAAAATTTGTTGGTGGTCACTGTTCTCTATCCATATGTGGAGGTTGGTTATGTTTCCGTATGGCTGTGGATCATAACTTTTCCCGCGGATGTGTAGTATATTGTCCTCATAATTAATGTTTGACCATCCGGTAAAATCATTGCAATATGCTTCTCCTTCTGTGGGTTTGTAGAAAAAATCGGTATTGCCCAGAATGTCTCCTTCACTGACTGAAGTAATTTCTGCGATAGGTGGATGCGGATAGCCATCAACTTTCAAGTGATCATCATGGTTTATACTGAGATTGGTTGCTTTGGTTTTATCTAATGTAACATTGATGATGTCGATATCGCCGTATATTTGGTCGGGGTTGCTACTTTGGGCGTGGATGGTGTAGGTGCCGTCCGGTAAACCTGTGGTGTCCCATTGGATATCAAGATCCTCCTGGTCTAGGAAACCGTCACCTGATATAACAATCATTTTTTTAAACCATGATGGGTCTGCCATTGTGCGCTCATAGGTGGTAATTTTATCGATCATATTTCTTATTTCACGTTTGTTTCGAACTGCGAGGCGCCCTACTCTGACGTCAGGGTACATGTCAATACCCGTGTCGTTTTCATATCCGGGTCTACTCATAGAAGCGTAAACACCATCCTCATTGGGGTCCCAGGTGGAGAAATTACCTCCTGCTTCGTAGATATCTGCATAGTATAAATCAGATATGACTCCCGGATCGTAGATACTGCTGGCAAGCAGTGGGTGTTCTGGGTTGTCAAATAGATTGTTGTATCTCACTGGAACGTGCCAGCCGGTGGTTCCTTGGTTGAATCCATCCCGTGGTTTACTGCAGATAAGCGATGTAAGTCCTCCTGCGAGTAATACATAGGTAACACCTTGGGTTTCTACGGCGTCTTTTATAAAATATTTTATTTGCTCCGGTTTGTCAAATCCGGAGTATTGCTGATAGATTTCTTCAGTGGTTTTGATAAATGTTTGGACGCCCATCTGGTTTTTATGATCAACAAGTGGTTCAAGTGCAGTAGCAAATGTCTCTGGGGTGATAATTACCATATCATATTCTGAGGCAATAGGAAATGGTTGATGCTGTGGCGCATCATAGGTTATGGTTGTCTCTATCTGTGGTGTGTATTGTATGGTGTTTTCAACAGGGTTGTATCGAACAGGATATGTATGAAGTGAAAGATAGGTTACGTGTTCGTTGTCGCTGTTTAACCCGCATCCCACTCTATATGTGTACCATGTTTTTGGATAGAATGCATTAGTTGTGTATACTGCTGGATTTTCCGTGGTGGTCCCTGTTGTTTCAAAAGCAGTTGGGAGAAGTGGTATGGGTATTGGTGCTGGACGAACTGGTTGATTAATTTGTTTTATACGTGGTGTTTCGGGTGTTATATCTATCTGTATATTGCGTGCGCCAAATGGTAGTTCATAAGTGGTGACAAGTTTTGGGAGCATTGGATTACCGGGTTCTTGCAGATAGGTTGAGATATCTTTGAGGTGAATTTCAGTATATTCTTCGGAATATTTGTCAAAGGCAACTGCTGGCGAGGTTAGCTCTACTGTTTCTTGTTGGCGGGCTGTCATTGTATGTGTGTTATGTATGTTGGGTAATGCAACTGCGCTTATGCCGCTGAGTAGTATAACTAGCGTTAAGAGTATTGATATTATTTTTTTCATATTGGTTTACCCCCTTGGTAGTGATGGATAATTGTGTATGCTACATATATAGTTTTTTAATCCAGTTATTTATTTAATTTTATTTGTATTTAATATTTTCTTCTATTTTCATGGAATTTTTTAATTGATATTGCTATTATTTATTGTGATTTTTGTTTCATAAATATTATTTGTGTAACAGTAAGGTGTTTTTTTTGGCATTAATATCGTAGATGTAACATAAAAGTTCAAACCTGGCTGTAATAATTTGTCTATTATGAGAATGACATATAATCATTTTCATGATTCGTACAAAAAAAGCATAAATACCTTTAAATGAGAAAATAAACTCTATCCATATGGGGGAATTATGAAAAGGGTAGGACCCCGGATGGCAACAGCCATCCTAATTATGCGTGGATACGTCCATTATATCGCGGATGGATCACCTGTGAGTATGATGCTAAAGGAACGGAAAAATAATGGGGCCATGGTTGTTCCTGTACCTGCTCACGTTCCTCTCAGGTCCCTTACCGACCATCCTACTCATGGAGACCAAATAGAGGTTGATAAATTAAACCGTATCTAAAAAAACTCCTCCCACACAGGAGCATTTCACCGTGTTGCCTCCGGGTCCAAGCCACTTTTCAAAAAAATAAGTTATTTTTAAGTTTCAAATCGGGTATACTTTTATCTGATTTTACTCAAGGGGCATATAATTCATATTGTGTAATTTTGAAGCATAAACATATTTGTAATTTTTTATGGATTTATGAAACTTGTTGAAAATATCTTGCATGATATCATGAAATTGATTTAAGCTAGTGACATGAAATTCTAATTCAAGATCTGAAATACCTACCGAACGATCGATACGTACCAGATATGGATTTGTTCGAACATAATTAATGATATTTCCTCGTTCTTTATAATCACGGAGATAAATATCTGCTTTGAAGAATTGATATCCAAGTTTCGTGAAATCAATGTCCGTACGAAATCCCTGGATTACCTCTGCGTTTCTCAATTTTTTAATACGATAATTTACAATAGAGACCGTGGTATTGAGACGGTCCGCAATTTCTTTTATAGGCATACGTGCATGCGGCGCGATCAGTCGTAATATTTTAAAATCCAGCTCATCTGTTTTAACCTGTTTACCTCCGCCCGTAATCTCTCGTTTTTTCCGCTCGGCTATAACTTTATCACCGAGTAAATATGAATGAGGATAGGTGAATAATTGTACATACGCGGAGAATTGCTGCTCCTGAAAATAATCACGATATTTCCGTAGGGTGTTTTCCCAAAACGCGTAGAACTCGTTGATGTCTTTGACCCACATGATAACAGCAATATCAAACCGTCCTTCAGCAGAGATTGTCCACCAGTTCAGTTTATGAGTGGCAAAATAACGGCAGATTTCATCTTCGATGTCCTGGGTGGTATATTGGAGGACAAGATAAATACGAAAACTGTTGTATCCAAGTTTGAAGGCGTCAATAACCGTGTAGAACGTGTTGATAACTTCCAGTTCCTTGAGCTTATTTACTCGATATGCTACCACCGTTTTTGGTAAACCTACTTTACGTCCGATTTGGGCAAATGATTGCCGGGAGTTTAAATCAAGTTGATAAAGTATTTCTCGATCTTTCCGGTCTATTTTTGCCATGTACTATTAGGATAATACTATCATATTTAAAATAGTTCCTATTTTGTACAACTTTACTGTGCTAATGTTGGACACTTAACCAAATCCTTCCAATAAGTCAACGGTAAACTATTTGTAAAAAACTTCCATTATATCTATATAATGCACCCTCGCTTTAAAACACCCAATAATAAACGATACTATCATACCAAACCAAAAAAAGATTATAGAGATATGACTACTCTCAAACGACGTATCAATCAGTTACATCAAAAGAAACATACCCATCAACACGAAATAATAGAACGAAAAAGATACCAATAACATAGGCGTAGTCTTTTTTACTAGCCTATCTGTGATACTTAGGGTACGTGCCATGTCTACACTTCTAAAAAAATTATAACAACTAATTATTTTATTTTAACTACCCTCTATCTTCCGTTAACTATTTTGCTTTGCAGGTTCGATATGACTGGTTGCATGATATCCGGTTTCTTCGCATATTTTTCTTTCAATATTATCTGCTATAGCATGTGCCCTTTCTACCGTTAAATCCTTATCAACATGAATATGTAACGTAATAACTTTGTAAATCCCATAGTCATGTACACGAACCGCATGTGCATCATGTACCTGTGGAAAATCCTCTGCAAGCTGTTGTATGTGCTTCACCAGCTCGGGATCTGGAGCCGCGCCTATCAGATAATTTGCTGATGTCCGAACTATGTTTATTCCCACATATACAATTATCATGGAAACGAAACCGCCAAACAGAGGATCAAGCCATGGAAATCCATACGTAGAACCGATAATACTGAGACCGACGCCAATAGATGAAAACGCATCAGTCCGATGGTGCCATGCATCAGCTATGAGCATTTCGCTTTTGATTTTTCGGCCAATGCCAAAGGAAAAACGCGCCATCACCTCCTTTAAAACGGCGCTGACAATTACAACAATTCCAATTAATATGGTGAACTCCTGATGACTTAGTTCGACCATAGCTAACCCTCGCCTTACCGACTGCTCGATAAAACCAATACCTGTAAAAATAAGCAGAATTGCAATAATCATAGTCGCTATGTACTCGATACGCCCGTGACCAAACGGATGTTTTTGATCTGAAGGACGTGCCGCAAATTTAAATCCAAAAATAACTACTCCAGAAGTAGCAGTATCAGATATGGTATGAACTGCATCAGCAATAAGAGCAATACTATTGATGAACATACCCAGAACAAGTTTGAGAACAAACAGTGCGATATTTCCAGCTATACTGATTTTTGCTTCAAGGAACCCATATTTCTTACGAATTAATGGATCACTTATATCGCCGTACTGCGGGATAAATCGTTGGGAGCTTACATTTGGCATATATGCACGCAATGAAATTGATACTACGATTTAGGTTTTTTGTTGCCGTTTAAACCGATGTGCATTCCTTGTTTTTGATTCATACCTGTGAAAATTTAGCCTAAAATGCCTATTTTTTCTAAAAACAGTACTTCGGAAGGTAAAGAAAGGTAACTATTTTCAACCAGATACCCCATTC
>CAZRMY010000038.1:0-15274 GCA_964601295.1 uncultured Thermoplasmatales archaeon
ATGACAAAGCTTTCTGCATACGTTTTTCATCTTGCACCATCTGGATACCAATACCGCCACCACCTGCTGATGCTTTCAACATAACAGGGTAGCCGATGTCATGCGCGATATCTTTAGCTTTCTCATGATCTGCTATTGCCTCAGTGACACCCGGTACCACATGTACACCGGCGTTCATCATTGATTTCTTTGAATCAATTTTTGAACCCATAAGCTTCATCGCTGAAACCTGTGGTCCAATAAACTCGATACCATTTTTCTTACATAACTCTGCAAACTCAGCATTCTCAGCCATAAAACCATAGCCGGGGTGGATTCCCTCGGTGTTACTTTGCAATGCCACATCAATAATTTTTTCTTTATTCAGATAACTTTTACTCGCCGGACCTGGGCCAATATTGTACTTTTCATCAGCATATTTTACAAACAACGCTTTAGCATCCGCATCAGAAAACACGGCCACAGTACTAATCCCTAGTTCTTTACAAGCACGCATGATGCGTATTGCTATTTCCCCTCTGTTTGCAATAAGGACTTTGTTCAGCATAACTTCATTCCTCAGAACATACTGTTTATTCTACTTGCATGATAACATCACCGCTGGCTACTGCATCACCTTCAGAAACAAAGATCTCTTTTACTTTGCCAGCAGTATCTGATTTGATATCTTGTTCCATTTTCATCGCTTCAATAGTAGCAATCACCTCATCTTTTTTTACGGTGTCACCCACTTTGACTTTTAGTTCAAGAATGGTTCCCTGCATATTGGTTTTCACACCACCTGCGATATCCGCGAGTTTACTTGGACCTGCTCCTGCAGCACCTGCCACAAGAAAACCACCGGTTGGGTTCACCTTAACTTCATAGGGTTCACCGTCAACTTCCACTTCAAACTCAGTTGGAATCTGCGCAGGACCAGACCGTTCTTCAGGAGGTTTTGTCTCCAGCCAGATTTTGTTATGCTCAGGGAACGATTGTTTTACCATAGCACGCGTTAATTCATGATCAATTGGAAGTGGTAGTTGATCACTGGTAAACTCGGCAACTGCCTTACCTTTAAGATATTTCAATCCTACCTGCGGAAATAAAATATATGTCATAACGTTCTCATCGGTGATCTCAACATCATCATGTTCTTTTAACTCTGATTTACGTTTCTCCCACATTGGTTTAATAAGATCAGATGGTCTACAATCAATGACTTCGTCCTTCCATTTAGGCCCAAGTACTTTTTTCATGATTTCAGGTTTAATTGGCGCAGGGGGTTTACCATACATTCCTTTACAATAATCTTTTGTCTCCTTGGTGATAACCTTATATCTCCCATGGAGTACATTCATCACTGCCTGTACACCAACCACTTGACTTGAAGGAGTCACCAATGGCGGATACCCCAGTTCTTCACGTACACGTGCTGTTTCTTCAAGAATCTGCTGATATTTATCATGAGCACCCTGTTCCTCTAATTGAAAAATCAAATTTGACAGCATACCACCGGGGATCTGATGTAACGTAACCGCAGGATCAACTTTCAAAGCATTAAAACGATGAAGATGCCGGTATTTATCCCATACTTTAAGGAAGTATTTACGAATTTCAATTAAAAGCTCTAAATCATACCCCGTATCCCATTCAGTATCCTTCAAAGCAGCAACCACACTCTCTGTTGCCGGAGCAGCAGTACCACCAGAAATAGGAGATATCGCAGTGTCTAACACATCAATACCAGCTTCCACGGCACGCTGATATGCCATACCAGTCATACCGCTAGTACAATGTGAGTGTAACACCAGCGGAAGTGTAATACCTGCGTCCTTTACGCCTCTGACGATGTCGTAAACCCGTTGCGGTGAAATCATCCCTGCCATATCTTTAATACATAAAGAGTCAGCACCAATACGCTCTAACTTTTTAAACTTAGAGACATAATATTCAACTGTGTGAATCGGAGAAATAGTATAACTCATACATGCTTGGACGTGACCCCCGTTTTCTCGTACTGCTTTCATGGGGACTTCCATATTTCTTATATCGTTTAATGCATCGAAAATTCTAAAGATATCAACACCGTTTTTCTTGGCTAGCGCACAAAATTTTTTTACTACATCGTCAGGGAAATTCCAATATGCAACAATATTCATTGCACGCTCAAGCATCTGCATAGGCGTGTTGGGCATGGCTTTCTTCAGTGATCGTATGCGCTCCCAGGGGTCCTGATTAAGATAACGGATGGAAACATCAAAAGTTGCTCCGCCCCATACTTCCAGAGCAAAAAATCCCACCTGATCAAGTTTATCAGCTATCGGCAGCATATCTTCAGTACGCATTCGTGTTGCTAACATTGATTGATGTGCATCTCTCAAAATCATTTCGTGGATTTCGACCATATTACTCCTCCATGTTTTTACGCATACAAGCATTATGTGATTAAGCGGTGTTAAATGATGAACCGGTATCCGATTGTCCTACTTAAGAGTTCCGGGAAGTAACACGTTTATTGACGACATTTTACCTTGTTATAACTAATGTATATCGGGATGAGTAAGTTTTTAGTATATCTTCCAATATTCATCAAGACAATCCGTGGGATACTATGGTAAAGAAATTCCTGATATTTTGCTTGATAGGACTACTGCTATACCCTTCATGTATTTATTCATCTGTTGCAGTTACCCCCGGTGAAATTAACGAAGGAATAGAGAATATTAGCTTTCGCAATGTAACAGTATATGCACCCGCTGTAGCAAGCACTGATGAAGGTTATGTCGGTATCCTTTCTACAATAACCGTTACTGTTCAAAATCAGGGTAGTGGACGGGTTTTTGTTGATACGCTTCCATTAACGCAAATTGATATGCAGGGGTCAGCACGTCTGGCGGTAAATGTAGCAAGCACCCTGGTAGAAAAAGATCTTTCAGCAAATATATCTGTATCAGATTATGATTTTTTCTTTGTTGTCCGTACCGCTTCACCTATTATCGGCGGTCCATCTGCAGGAGCGGTTATGACGTTAGCCACTATCGCATTATTGGAAAACTGGACCATTGATGATTCCACCATTATGACCGGTATGATCAACCCAGATGGTAGCATTGGTCCTGTTGGTGGTATACTTGAAAAAATTGATGCCGCAGCATCTGTCGGGGCGACACGTTTTCTCATCCCAGCGGGGCAGGGAACCTATACCAAAACAATCACCAAAAAAGTCACCGAAAATGGATGGACACGTGTCGTTCAACAGCCAGTAACCTATGATGTTGCTGAATATGCAATGGAGAAGTATGGTATCGACGCTGTAGAAGCTACAGATATTCATGATGTGGTAGTATATGCAACAGGTATGGAGTTTACAATACCGGATACCAATGATACCATTCTTACTGATCAATACATTCAATCTATGGAGCCACTTGCTTCATCATTATTATCACAAGCAGAAAATCTGTACACCAACGCAAGCGACCAGCTAAATCTTACAAAAATCCCTAACTATTACCCATTCTACTATCATGACCAAATTCAGGATATCTTCTCTGATGCAACCCGGGATTTGCAGGAATCGGAAGAAGCATACGCAGACGCACAGTATTACTCAAGCACTAGTAACTCGTTTCAATCGTTAATCAGCTCCCGGTTTGTTCTATACGCATGTGGGTATTTTAATTCTGAGGATGAACAAGAATACCTGGACATGCTCATTGATGATGCAACTCAACTGTATACCAATAACAGCAACACAGCAGAAAATGCGGATATATCTGGTGTGATCTCATTACAATGTGTTGGAGCTGCACAACAACGTGCCACCGAAGCCGGTTCATTTTTGAATGAAGCACAAGATGATTATGATAGCAATGATTATTTAACCGCACTGTACAAGATTGCGTATGCAATAGAACGTAGTAACAGTGTTGGCTGGTGGCTGGGTATCTCATCATATTATAACGAAACCGGGTTGATATCAAACACCAATCTCAGTAGTCTTGCGGGTGAATATATCGAAGAATCTCAACAGGCCGTTGTATACTCAAGTGTGATTATGCAGGAGCTCGGCCGTACTTCTCAATACCTGTCCGATGCTGAACAACTTCTTGAATCAGCACGGGATAACTATGAAAAAAACTTTCCCGCTGCCGCCTTTTTCGAAGCCCTTGAAGCACTCGTAAAAGCAAATTTAGCCTTAGAACTCATCGAAGGAGTGACAACTGATCAACTTGAACGTGCACGAGAAAACGCACGCACTAGTATAAGTTACAGCCGCCGTCAAAACATTGAACCGGTGTTAGCGGTCAGCTACTACGAATACGCAGAAAATCTTGCAAACGCCTCAGAATACAATACTGCTCTAGCGTATTATCGACTTAGTGACATTATCGCCGGAGCTCTGGAATTTACTGGTAGCACCACCGGTTATAACTCTCGGTATGTAGGCATCCCAGATACTACCTCCTCCTCATTTCTTCGGTTATTTTCAGTTGATAGCACTCTTCTAGCGTTATTACTCTTAATTATCGGGGGAATCGGTGGACTAGGACTTGGATTGATCGTAGGAAGCATGCTTTCTCAGAAAGAAAAAGCAAAATCCTACAAGGAATGGATGCCACGTAGTATCGAAGATTATTACAAAAAACACTAATACCCAGTATGTTTTATCAGCCCTACAATGCAGATTCATGGTAAACTTGTTGATAATTATATCGTGGTGGATAGACCCCGTGATGTCGGACGGCTGTATACTAAAAGTTGTTTTGGAAGAATTCAGCCAGGCAATATCCTCCATCTGAATCTTATTGAAGGGTTGTTTTTACTTCAGGAGAAAAAAATACAGATACGAGAAGACCGCACAGTTGTTGATTTTTCTTATTTATTTCAACTAGCTGCTGCGTATTTTGATCATTTAGAGATACTGTATCAGGTGTTTAGAGATTTACGTAAGCGGGGATATATGCTTCAGGTCTATGACAGTTTTGAGCATGTTGCGTTTCGTACGTGTCAGCAAGCACAAAAATCAAATGATACAATCAAGTATATTGCAGTGTTTGCGGAGCGAGATATTTTACGTATGGTGGAGGTACATAACCTTCTTCGGCAGATAATGAAACGAGAGGGTGTGTTGTGGTTTGCTATTGTTGATGAAGAAGGGGATATAACATATTATCATCTGTCGTTAATGCAGCTGTCAGGATATCTCTCGGGCTATAAGTATTCTAATGGAACGGGGTATTTGTTAGACACCTCCGTTGTAGTTATGGATGAGGCGTTAAGTCATGAGCTGTTTACTCAGGAGTTTTTTGGTAAACCCTTTGGTGATGGGTTACAATTATCGTTTGTTGAAAGTTTGTATCTAATGGAACAGGGTGTTCTTGGTATTAAGGATGTTAAATCCGGTAAAAAAATAACTGAATCCGTGTTTGTTCACCGGCTGAAGCAGGTGCAACCTGATATTATGCAGCGTATTCAGGTGTTCCGTGAGCTTAAGAAGCAGGGGTTGGTAGTCAAAACCGGGTTTAAATTTGGAGCGCATTTTCGCGTGTATACGCGATCGCCAGATGAGCGGCATGCTGAATATCTTGTTCATGTGGTTGATGAACTATATAGTGCAGCGTGTTCTGAGATGAGTCGGGCGGTGCGTTTAGCGCATTCGGTGAATAAAGAGATTATTTTTGCTGAGATTACTCCGGGTGAGGTGTATTATCTTCGGTTTGGGCGTCTTCGTCCATAAGTTTTTTAAAATCAGCGTGTATTTGTGTTATGCTTTTTGGGAGGAGGTATAAAACTTTGCTACAAATTCGCTGGCATGGTCATGCATGTTTTGAAGTGACCAATGATGTAACGCTAGTAACGGATCCGCATGATGGAAAATCTATTGGTATTCCTGCGCCAAGTGTAGCAGGGGATATTGTTTTGGTTTCACATGATCATTACGATCATAATAGTGTGAAATCGGTGGAATCAGATGATTCAAAAGTGGTAACTGATACTCGCAAACGACGTATTAATAACGTGGAAATTAAAGGGATCCCATCTTTTCATGATGAGGCTGAAGGGGCGAAACGTGGTGAGAATATCATGTTTCATTTTACGGTGGATGGTATTCAGTTTTGTCATCTCGGTGATTTGGGGCACGATTTAGATGAAGCGTCACTTGAGCAGATTGGGACTGTTGATATTTTGTTTATCCCTATTGGTGGCACGTTTACTATTGATGCAGATGGTGCTTGGGAGATTATCAAAAAAATTCAGCCGAAGATCATCATTCCAATGCATTATAAAATCGGTGGGTTGTCTTTGCCGATAGCCGATATTGATCCGTTTCTTGAGAAAAACACGTTTAAAGTCATTAAAGTAGGTAATGAAATTGATATTGAAAAGGATGATTTACCTAATGAGCCGGAGATTTGGACGTTTACCCTTTAATCTTTTTTCTTTAATTTTTGTCGGTGGTGAATACTTCAGGGTTAACGCAATGTGGTGGTTTTTTACCTTGTAGTCCAATGAGCATGTTTTCTGCTGCTATGAGTGCCATGTGTGTACGTGCTTCACTGGTTGCTGATGCTGCATGAGGTTGTAAAACAACAGTGTTCAACTGTGTTAATTCCTTAGGGATATCGGGTTCATGTTCATAGACGTCAAGGCCTGCGCCGAAAATCTTGTTATTTTGTAAGGTTTTTATTAAGGCGTGTTCGTCTATGACGGGTCCGCGTGAGGTGTTGATGAGGATGGCATGTGGTTTCATTAAGCTGAGTTCATGTTCTCCGATTAAATGATGGGTGTCTTTGGTGAGTGGTACATGTACTGAGATGATATCTGCTTTTTTAAGCAGGATGTTAAGTTCTACTTTTTGTGCGTGGAGTTGTTGTTCGAGTTGTGTGTTATGATGGATGCTGTGGTAGAGAACGTTCATTTTGAATCCTTTGCTTTTAAGGGCAAATGCAGTGCCGATGCGTCCGGTTCCAATAACGCCAAGTGTTTTACCGGTGATGCCTTGGCCTAGCATGAGCATAGGTCCCCAGCCGTTGAATTTTCCAGCGCGGGTAAACGTGTCTGCTTCGACGATTCTACGGCTGACAGCAAATACCAGTGCCCAGGCCATTTCCGCGGTTGCATCGGTGAGTACTCCAGGGGTGTTGCTGACAGGTATACGGTGTTTGGTGGCTGCTTGTATGTCGATATTGTCGTAGCCGACAGCGTAGTTTGCAATCATTTTTAGTTTTGGTTCAGCGGTGATTACTTCTTTGTCGATAGGATCAGATAGTAGGCAGAGGAGACCGTCTTTGTTTTTTATGCCCTGGAGTATTTCTTGTTTACTAGGTGGTTGGTTATAAGGGTATATCTCCAGGGTGTGATGTTTTTTGAGAAGATCTATACCGGCTAGGGGTATATTACGGGTTATGAAAATCTTCATTAAGTATTCCTCAGAGGTTATATGTAAATTGAATATGACACGTATCTTTTTATTGTTATGATATACTTTTTTGTGCAATTAGGTGTTAGAAGTAAAATTAAAAAAGAGGGAGGGGTTGAATGATTATTTTTTTACTGTAGCCAGTTTGGTGTGAACATGCGGTAGAGTACGGTTTTTCGAAATGCACTTTCTAAGGGGTAGTCCTCTTCTGGTGGTTCACCGGGGAGTTCAAATCCAGGGTCTTCAATGATGTTGGTGTGTTCTTGGAATGCGCTGAGGTTGAAGAGTTCCCAGTCGCTAACATCGTTTGGTCCATGACTTCCATCTGAGTAGTCAACTATAGAGTAATCCCAGATGTAGTAGTAGTTCATAACGCTTTTATAATCGCCCCATTCTTCGAGGTATTCTTGTTTTGCTGCACGGCTTTCTGCAAAACTTATGTTATCATTTCCACCGACATTCCAGGGTCCAATGCCAAGAGAGTGTCCAAGTTCGTGCATGACACCTGCGGCAAGAGCGAGTCGTTGGGTTCGTTGTGTCCAGGCGCCACGGTTTATGAGAAGTTTTTTCACGCCGGTACCAACGGCCATGGTATCGTATCGGTTGAACTCTGAGGGATGGCAGAATCCTGCGTTGTTTCCGATGACCAGGTATCTGAATACACCGATGCGTTCTTCGGGGAAATGGTGCTTGTAGAATTGACTCATCATGCCGGAGTCTTGTGAGATGGTTTCGTAGTATCTGAGGATTTCTCCTCCGCCGTTCATCGGACTATCTGGCCAGCCTGCATCAATGTATAGTGTGATATCATGTTGAGCGAATCGTTCCATGACGATTTGTTGTGATTCCTCCCAGAATACGTGTTGCCAGTCGAGGAGTTTACCTTTTTCCATGCCATCGGCTTCTATGTAGATGTCTTCTTGGTAGGGGTCGGCAAAGTACTTTGCTAGTTGGTATTCTTCTATATTTTCTATACCATCCTGATCTGGGTCAAGTGTGGAGTGGTTGTCTGCGGTGTGTGGGTCATAGCCCCATTTCCATTCCCAGACTGTTGGTATACCATCCATATCTGGGTCAAGGTAGGTATCATCAATCGTAGGATTGGTGTTGAGTACGTTGACTTCTGTCCAGAATGGGATGCCGTCTCGATCGTAATCGGTTTGATAGATGTTGAACCATACTTCAACATTGGGGTTTATAAAATGTCCGTATCCGTCATCATCCATGAATGAATCGTCTCCTTCCCATCTGCCAGTTTTGAAGTTATAAACAACTTCAATGTTTGCAAGTTCATTTTCTACGGGTCTTTTGAAAATGAGGCCATTAAAGTCGTCATCCATGATTTTCAGGCTGACTGTGGAGGTTTCGACTTCTTCTTCAACATCTCGTTGGATTTTATTTTCAATGAACATGGTATCCCAGGTGGTAAAATAGTTTGTCCCTTCTGCGCCGCCTGCAGCTGCAACGTTTTTACTAACATATTCTTGCCCATCAATGGTTGTGATAAAATACAGGTTTGGCGTGTTTTTCCATGCATTGCCTCGTTGCATCATTAAGTCTAATAAACCACGGTGTCTGATACGTTCTATTTCAAGTATAAGACCTTGATTAATGCCCAGGGGGCTGATGGTATCTTTATATTCCTCCCAGAAAGGTGGTTCCTCTTCTTCCACTGGATCGGTTTGTGGTTCTTCATAGATGTATTCGATATATGCGTATACGCCTACTATGAGTAATATAGCGATTACTAGTATGGATCCAAGTATGGTTTTGTTTTTTTTGGTTATAATAACCGGCATTTTTAGCCTCCTCCATTAATATATGTCATATTATGATTTATAACATATATAAATATATCGGGATTTTATCTTACTCATCTCGAGTAATTAACTATTGTTAATTAACAAGTTCTTATAAACTTTTCTGAAGTTTCTATCAAAAAAACACACATCACATTTTTGTATGTATTACGTCACATAACACCTCATTTAACATGACTGAAACTTTATTTTTTTTCCCAATTGATACTAAATGCCCATTTATTGCATCAATCTCTGTTTTCTTACCCTGGAAGATACTCTGAAGCATCGAAGATTGATTCTCCGCAGTATCAGATATAACTTGCTCTGTCTGTTTCCACATATCATCAACCTCCACAGATACACCATGTGCTTGAGCAATTTTTGTGGACTCAAAACATACTTGTTGAGCAATACCTTTGAGAACAGGATTTTCCTTCAGGTATCCATTTTTACACTCAAAAAACGCCGTCAGGGGGTTAATACTGGAGTTAATTATTGCTTTCACCCATAGATCACGACGTATATTCGTACTAACAACCGTGTTAATACCTGCATTATTGAACATGGTCGTCAGTGTTTCTACAGCGTTTTCTGCGTCTGATGAAAGAGCACCAAGAAGCGTCCACCCAGCTCCAGTATGTCTAATCACACCAGGTTTACTAAATACCACACCATGTGTCGTCAACCCACAAATAATACGATGTAGGGGGATATACTGAGCAATTGTTTCTACATTATCTAATCCATTCTGCAATGAAACAACAATTGTGTCATCAGTTAAAACATCAGATATGTGTTCCATCGCCTTTTGAGTATCATATGCTTTCACCGTTAACAGTACAATATCAATTTTTTCGGAGACATCGACAGCATTACAAAAGCAGGGTAATGTACCATGAAAACTAGTGTTTCCCTTTATCTTGAGCCCCTGCTGTTTGATTATCTGGCAATGTTTTTTTCGTCCGATGAGAACAACCTTGCACTGCTCTGATAGCATTGCTCCGAAAAAGGAACCAATTGCTCCTGCGCCAAACACAAGAATGTTCATGATTCTAACCCTATACGTGTACATTCTTTTTGAATTGTGACGGTATCCATGGCGATCAGTGGAACCAATACCGGTCGGTGTAACCTATGTTTCATCGTCTGAAGGTTTGCTAATTGATTTTCTTTATTTGAATAAAGCGCTGTATCTGATATAACTACCATACACTTCTCTTTCTCAACTAAAGTAGACAATACATCAAAAGTTCCTTTTTCTTTATTCTTTATGGTCACAATATTTGTTGGGATATACCACTTCTTCAGAAATGTTTCTATCATAGCTGATTTTGCTGGTAACATATTTGCAAAGATCAGTTTGCATCCACGTTTCATGAGATACCACGCAGCCAATAATGAACGAAGACTGGTAACCAGCACAAGGCCGTTACCTTGAGTCCCATAGGGGAGACCTCCAGGTCCTCGTATTGTTTCTGTAAAAAAATACGCATATTCGTTTCGTATTTCAATGTGCAGCTCAAAATCCGGATGTGCCAAATCCACTTTTGCATTTGTAGCAGCAACAATATCGTTTCCAAGTTTTACTGCAGATTGTTGGCTAGTAAACGTGTGTGAACCGGTTCGAGTAATGCGTAAAGCAAAACTTTTGGTATCGTCAAGGTGTCCTGAACACATCTGAACCGCTGTTTTGCTCATATCAGTCATGTCTGCGGTTGTTTTGGTTGCTGGACTAAAAGAAATAATACCAAAAATTTTTTGTAAAATAGCCGTTGTTTTTGCAGATGATGTATTTGTGAGAAATAATCTACCTCGTTGTTTTGTAACAGTGCATTGTAGCTGTTCTTGTTTAAACGCGTAATGAATATTTTGAATCAACGTGTTTTCAAAACTATTTCTAACGTACTTGCTTTTAAGTCCGATTTCTCCATAACGAATAAGGTATACTGTTGGGTTCATTTTTTAAATGAAAACTTCTGCAGGGTTCATTAATATTCTGATGCGCTAGGATATTATAGTGTTGTTACCCAGGTACCAAGTCCAACTAGTGCAAATTGCACCGCGATAGCTACCGTGAGTAAACCCATGACACGGGTGAATGCATCCATTCCTTTTTTTCCTAATATTTTGATGACAAAATCTGAACTTAAAAAGATGATGTACGTGATACTCATTGTGAGAAGAATTGATGCGATTGCTATCAGTAATAGAAGCCACCAGGCGATGTTGAAATCAGGGTTTTGCATGCTGACAATAGTAACGGTTATTGCACCTGGTCCTGAAAGGGAAGGCAATGCGAGTGGTACGAGCGCGTAGTCGGCTTGTTGTTCTTTTCCCGGTGGTTGTTCACCGAATTGTTCACCCCGTCTCACCATATCAAGACCGACAAATGCAAGTAAAAGTCCGCCGGCTATACGTAACGCGTAAATATTTATTTGAAGGTATGAAAGAATACTTGAACCAGCGATAGCAAAAATAATGAGCAGTATTGCAGCATAGAGTGCAGCATGTTTTGCCGTTTCTCGTCGTTTTTTCTTTGTATATTTGCTGGTTATCGCTGAAAATAACGCCAGTGTGGAGGAAGGGTTTACAATGATGAAGAGCGGGATAAACACCGCGAAGAATATATCAAGCATTTATACGTTAATTAAAAATAATGTTATTAATCTTTTTAACGCAGCGATGTAAATCTGAATTCATTTTATTATAAACTTTTTTCACCTCCCTTGATGGTGGGTAGCTATCATTTGTTCCTCAATTAATTTTAGACAATATGGATCTCCATTTTTTTTGCCTGTGATACCAATTGAAACACCAAGACATCCTCCTCTGCATTGTTCTCCGTATCTACACCCTATGCACTCATTTTGTAAATCATTTTTATTAAAATTTCGATTATATGTACAAAAAGAAGGTGTCTTCCAAATATCTGATAATTTATCATCTCGTATATTTCCTTCAATAAACTCTTCTGGTAATGATAAACATCCTTTGATACCTCCGTTGCTTTGGATTCCAATTGTTGATATGCCTGCTTGGCATCCATTCCATGGAAAGACCATTGGATTTCTTATTTTTTTAGAATAATATCCAAAACAGTGTGATCCGATTATTGGTAAATCTTTTTGATTATATTTTTGTCTGATTGAAACAATAAAGAGTGCTGCTGCATAAAATTGTTGTTTTGATACTAAAAGATCTTTCTTAAAGCGACCAAGGGGTATTGCTATTTGTAATTGCCATACTATGCCTTTATTTAATAATAACGACCGAAGTAGTGGCAATTCCTGAAAATTTAGTTTATTTATAGAAGTTACTACCGATGTATTAATACCTGCTTTTTGTAACGAATCTAGTCCTTGTATACATTTGTCGTATGATCCTTTTGTCTGTCTGATAAAATCGTGTGTTTCAGATTTCGCTCCGTCGAGACTAATTGACACAGCTGTTGGATCGATGCTTCTTAATTTTTGTATAGTTTTTTGATTTATTAAAAAACCATTTGACATTATTCTTACGTTTAATCCATTGTCGGTAATATTTTTCGATATTTCGTACCAATCTTTTCTAAGAAAGGGTTCACCTCCAAGAAGTGTGATATCTTTACAATTTAACTCTGCCAATTGTTTTGTTACATTAAACCATTCTTTTTTTGACAATTCTTTACCTCTTTTATTACCTGCACTCGAGCCGCAGTGTATACAATTCATATTACATTGTAAGGTTAGTTCGTATAATGCATATCGTAGATCATGGTCTTTTGATGTCATAACAATTTAGCTCCTTTTGCATAGAAATGAGGATAGTTTAGTGTTATCCTCATGAATATTTGCTAGAAAAATCTGCTAAAGAAATCAAAATCAGTTATGCTAATAATTGTATAGTGAAGTGGTTCAAACCATACACGGTTGAACATTAAAGATGCAAAACCAACAATAATTCCGATTAAGATTTTATCTCTGTTTTTTAGAAACGTCATTTTGATATCCGTCTCTGACAGCCCAAGCGTTTTTCCAATTTCATATATTTCTCTGTTGTTTTTCATGTATGGTTTACCTCCTCATCTATTGTTTTATTAATAGATGAATCTGAAAAAATGATGTTATATAGAAGTGATTCAACAATGAAGTCGACCACGAGCTATCTTCGTGATACTCATGGTCTCCAAAAGTCCTGATTGCATCAGTTTTTGTTTAATTTCATTTATAGAATATGGACAGTTTGAAATATCTGCTATGATATCCCATCTTGCCATTTTCCCACGTTGGGAGCTTTTTGATTCTGACATTATAAGATCTATTTTGAACTCAGCTAGTTTTTCCGCTATTTTTGCAAGACATCCAGGTGTATCTCCAAATTCTAGTTCTAATCGTATTAGGTTTGTTGGTTCACCGTATATTGGACTTATGACTAGCGTTTGTGTTTTTGTATCGAGGCTGAGTAATATTTCGTCTCCTTCTTTGAGGTCTAAGCTCTCGCGGAATTCGTTTGGTATTACAAGTCGTCCTCGTGTGTCTAGCCGTATTATTGAGTTCATTATCCACCTTTTGTGGGAAATTTGTGGGAAATAGATATGTCGCAGGGGGTATATAATTTTTTCGTACGAATCACTGAAACTAGTAGTTTTAATCAACTAGGCTAATAACTTATATACCATCTAGCCTAATTTTTGACCTATAAATTGTAAGCGAAAAGCACATAAAGGGAAAGTTATACCTACTGCGTTGCTCTGCAACAACATTACGTGGTAATGTATTTGCGGTATTACTGGGGGTTCCAGGTTGAAAAATATAGTTATCCAAGGCGCTCGTGAACATAATCTAAAAAACATTGACGTAGAGTTACCTCGAGATAAATTTATTGTTATAACTGGCTTATCCGGTTCAGGTAAATCCACACTGGCATTTGATACCTTGTATGCCGAAGGGCAACGACGGTACGTCGAATCTCTTTCAGCATACGCCCGTCAGTTTCTAGGTTTGATGAATAAACCTGATGTTGATAGCATTGAGGGCTTATCACCCGCAATTTCAATTGAGCAGAAAAGCACAAGCAAAAACCCGCGGAGTACTGTTGGCACGATCACTGAGATATATGATTATCTTCGGTTATTGTTTGCCCGAGTGGGAACTCCTTATTGCCCCATCCATAACGTAAGAATTGAACCGCAGTCTCCATCAAAGATTGCGGATCGAATCACAGCAGAGTTTTCTGGTATGATCACTGTTGTATCACCAATTGTACGGCAGAAAAAAGGAACCTACGAGCAGTTATTTAAAGAGTTGAATACGGAAGGCTATACCCGGGTACGTGTTGATAAAGCCATTTATAGAACAGATGAAACAATTACTCTGGAACGGTATAAAAAACATGATATTGAGCTGGTGATTGATCGATTTGAAGTAGCTGATGAAAGCCGGTTGAATGAGGCTGTTGAGCATGCGTTACATAAATCCGATGGACTGATAATCGTAGTTGATGCAAAGGATAACGAACGAGTATATTCGTCTAAGATGGCCTGCCCACAGTGTGGCATGTATTTTGAAGAATTACAACCACGGATGTTTTCATTCAACAGCCCATTTGGTGCATGTGAAGCCTGCCACGGGCTTGGTATCAAAATGGAGTTTGACCCCGATCTTATCATCCCGGATAAAAGTAAATCCATTGCTGATGGGGCAATCGCACTGTATAAAAGCATCCGTGACTCTTGGCGTATTAAATATCTTGGAAGCGTTGCCAAACACTATGGTTTTTCTATTTTTACCCCCATTGAGCATCTTACGCAGAAACAATACAACATGTTGATGTATGGTTCTGACACACGGATTAATTTTAATTTCTCTATGAAACATGGCGAAGCACAATGGTCCCATAAAGGCAAATGGGAGGGGTTAATACCACAGTCAGATCGATTGTATAAACAAACCGAGTCTGAGTATCGCCGTCGTGATATGGAGAAATTCATGGTGATATCTGACTGTCCCAAATGTAACGGTAAACGGTTGAAACAAAAAATCCTATCCGTAAAAATTGCAGGAAAATCAATTGTCGATATCACAGATAT
>CAZRMY010000039.1:0-15107 GCA_964601295.1 uncultured Thermoplasmatales archaeon
TCACTGAATCTCTTTTTCCTGAAATTCTAAAACTTTTATCTTGTTTAATAGTCGATTCAGCAATATTGTAAATAGCATCTTGTAAACCTTTCAAAACAGTGGCAACTTCTGCAATACCTAAAAGTCCCTCTTCTTTCTTTTTATTTATTTTAATATTTATTTCAAACTGGGACATATCAACAAGCGGTATAATTTTAAGAAAAATAAACCTTTCCGAAAAACAACGCTTTTTAACCAACGCTATTTAACCACCCCTCAATTGACCAGTACCCGTTTATGGGCAACTCCCAACACATTAAGGAGTAAAAGTAGAAAACTTTAAATAATAATTCTTATATGTCCCATAAAAGCATATCGCAAACTATAAAAGATTTATGGGGGACCATGACTATATGATTCCTGCTCAATCCAAAAAAAAGAAAGATAAACGTCAAAGTATAGAAGAAATCGTGCAATGCCCTGAATGCGGCAGCACCCACCTTAGTAAAGACTACTCACGAGCAGAACTCGTCTGCGAAGACTGCGGACTCGTCATCGACGAAGCATTCATCGATCACGGACCGGAATGGCGTGCCTTCGACAGCGACCAACGAGAAAAACGCGCCCGTGTCGGCGCACCCATGACCTACACCATCCACGACAAAGGACTCAGCACCATGATCGGCTGGAAAAACCGTGACAGCTACGGCAAAAGCATACCCACCCGTAACCGCGCGCAGCTCTACCGGCTTAGAAAATGGCAACGACGCATCAGAATCAGCGACGCCACCGAACGAAACCTTGCGTTCGCACTCTCAGAACTCGACCGTATGGCCTCAGGCATGGGGCTACCTCGGACCGTTCGAGAAACCGCCGCAATGATCTACCGAAAAGCCGTACTCAAAAACCTAATCAGAGGGCGCAGCATCGAAGGAGTCAGCGCCTCAGCGCTCTACGCCGCCTGCCGGCAATGCAATGTCCCACGAACACTTGACGAAATCGCGGGATCAAGCCGGGTATCACGCAAAGAAATCGGCCGGACCTACCGGTTTATCGCCCGGGAACTCGGCCTCAAACTCATGCCTACCTCACCACAAGATTACATCTCCAGGTTCTGCAGCGAACTCAAACTCAGCGGTGACGTCCAAGCCAAAGCAATCGAAATACTTAAAGACGCAGCAGATAAAGAACTCACCAGCGGCCGAGGACCCACCGGAGTCGCCGCAGCAAGTATCTACATCGCCTCAATTCTCTGCGGAGAACGCCGAACACAACGAGAAGTCGCTGATGTCGCCGGTGTCACCGAGGTAACCATACGAAACCGGTATAAAGAACTCGCTGAACGACTGGATATTGACATCATCCTCTAAAAAAAACACGGAGCGCCGACCTAAAACACTTCACTCTTCCCTTTTTTTTATTATGACCCGCTGGTACACCGAAAAAAAACATGAATTCTACTACCAACAAGCAAAAAAAGATGGGTACCGTGCACGCTCATCATACAAACTTAAAGAAATACAGCGCCGATACCATCCTATCAAACCGGGGGACGCCGTACTTGATCTTGGGGCAGCACCCGGCGGCTGGAGTCAGATCGCCCAAGCACTCACCGGGGAACACGGAACTATTATAAGCGTTGATCTTAATCCAATGAAACCACTCCCCGGAGTGGTATTTATCCATGGAGATATCACTCACCCCGAGACACATGAACACCTCACCACACAACTCCAGGGAAAACCGGTAGATGTCATCCTCTCAGATATGTCACCTAATATCTCAGGGAATTACACCATGGATCAAGCGCGAAGCATGTGGCTCTGCCAACAAGCACTCCAGATTGCTCATCAATTCCTCAGGCCACAAGGCAATTTTGTCTGCAAAATCTTCGAGGGAGAAGACACCCCTGAGTTTATCACCGAGCTACAGGATTATTTCAATCATGTTCATCAACTGTCACCAAAATCATCACGAAAAAGCAGTTCAGAAATCTATATAATAGCCAAATCATTTAAAAACAAATAGTTCATACTGGAGAAAAACTCATATACTATATGAGTCTATTAAACAGAAGAATATATCAACCACGGCTTTATTTACCTCGTACATAATCTCCCCCTGGCTAGAACAAAGTATATGTCTAACATTGGATAGGATATAACCATGACAGAACAAACGCTTACTCTTGAGACCTTTTTCGATACCACGTTAAAAGATATTGAAAAAAAAATCAATGAGATTATCACTGATCAGAAAATCCTGGGGATTCTTGATGGCGGTAAACGCCTGCGGCCGCTTTTAGCGATTCTTTCTTTTAAAGTCTGCACCGGTGGAACCGAGGAGTCAAAACAGTATCAGTCAGCACTTGAAGGAGCAGTAGGAATAGAACTTGCGCATAATGCTTCATTAGTACATGATGATATCATTGATGGTGATGTTAACCGCCGGGGTGAGCTCGCGTTTTATATTAAAGAAGGCGTGGATAATGCGATTCTGCTGGGCCATAAAATGCTGGTGATAGGGTTTAATATGGCGTTGCAGCATGGTGATAAAATCGCACGATTATATGTTGACACCTGGAATAACACGCTTTCCGGGCAGCTGACAGAGGTGAATTTCAACACTCGGGATATCGGTGCAAAAGATGAGATGAAAATCACCGCTGATTCAAAGTTTTTTCAACTCTATAGCACGATTATTGATCTGAAAACCGCGTCATTGTTTAGCTCTGCCTGTAAAGCCGCAGCATATGAAGCACAGGTATCTGATGAGCTGTCTGAGTTGTTATATGATTACGGGCGGGGAATCGGGTTTGCCTATCAACTCGCCGATGATCTGGTTGATTTAGAAAAAGGTGAGATGATTGATAGTGTGGTCCTGCCGCTGTTGAACCGGTTAGAAAAGAAATCAATTAAAAACGGGTCGTTGAAAGCAAAAACATTGAAAAAGAAACTTGAGAAAAACAGTGATGAAATCAAACAATTGTATCTTGAGGAAATCAAGAAGCATATTGCGATTGCGCAGCAGCGAAGTCGCTCTGAGCGGATACCGGATAATAGTTATAGAACCTTGTTGCAGATGGCGCCTACGTTTATTATCAATAAAATGCTTGCTGAAATTAATATGTCCATCTAATTTTTTTTGTTATGTTTTGTTAGGCCTGTTTTTTGGGTGACCGTCGGTACATGTATATCATTAAACCGATGATAATGATGATAATTACAAGGAGTAAGCCGGCGAGAAGATTGGTTACCAGCACGGTGAATATGGCATCAGCGAAATAGGCGATAAGCAGACAGCCGGTAAGAGACCCTATGGAGATCGCATACACGATGTTCCAGGGTTTCATGCCGATGAGTCTACCGAGTATTGAGCCGACCAGTCCACCGGATCCTTGGAAGGGGACCATGACGAAGAGGATGATGCCGATGAAGCGAAGGGGTTTTATCCAGCTGTATTTAGTGGATGAACGTTTGCCGATACGTTCGACTTTAGTCATAAACCGTCCGACCAGCGGGATTTTTTTAGCAAGATCATAGTTCCATACTAAAAAAAGGGCGACAACGATGTCGACAAATGCGATGGATAACGCCATGATCACCGGGTGTATCGGAGGTATGATGAGTAAGGTGTTAGTGAATGGCTGGGTGATCATGCCACCAGCGACACCTATGGGGATAATGGATTCTTTGCCGAGTGGCGGGATGAAATACGCGGTCATAAGGACGAACAGTTTTGCTGCGGTATTGGGGTCAAGCAACAGGTAGAGTACGAGTATGCCTAGTGCGGCGATACAAAATGGGGTGAAAAACTGTATAAGTTGGATATGTTTTGAGGGTAACTGAGTCATGCTGTGTACAGTGAGCGGTAATACGCTGGGTTCATAAAAAACTATGTCAGTTACGTGTTTGCACTACTAGAGGGTTAGTATGAAAGATGTATGCAGGCATGATCTTTTTTGTATGGTTCAAGGGTATGCATGCTGTGTACTTTGAGGTTGTGGTCGGTGAGCTGTTTGGTTACCTGCTGGTATGCCTCATTTGGTTTTAGGGCGACGTTGATACTGCGTGCTTTTACCATGATGATAGCATGGCCGTGTGGTTTGAGATATCGGTCGATATTGGCAAGGAGGATATCTGCTTGGTTGCGTTGTGAGATATCCTGATAGATGACATCAACAGCAGGTACTATTGCAGTGTAGGTTTCAGGGTGGAAGGCATCAGCGTATATGGGGAGGAGATTACGACGTGTGGTGCTTACTTCAACGAGTTTTTTTGCGGCTATAGCTGAGTGTTCTACTGCATACAGCCGTCCGCTGGCAACGATGTCTGAGAGGTGACTTGCGGTGGTACCGGTTGCTGCACCAAGGTAGAGTATATGCGATTGTGGAGTTACGGGTAATGTGGTGCATCCTTTTTTGATCGCAGCAGCAAGCTTACTGCGGTAGGGGCTCCAGGATCGGTATGTTTTGCCGCGAATTTTTTTTATTTGTTCGCCATACACTTTAGTGGATGTGCATCCAGGATATGTTTCAGTAAAGAGTTTTTTCTGATGTGAATAGAGTCTTGGCACGGATGTGTTGTCCATGTAAGTTTAAGTATGACGTTAATTGATAAATGTTTGTATATACTCATATTACGTGCTGTATTCTTCTAGGATGCTATCAATAGAAAGAGAGGGGACTTCTGATGGCGGTATAGGTGTGATAAAGGGTTTTAGAGCAGGTCGAAGATCTAAGTCAAATAACAACCCTGCAAGAGTTCCATGATGATTATTGATATTAAGTCCAATTGCAACTTTGGGAAGTAAATGCGGTCGTTTCCAATAGTTATGTACCCAGTAATTATCTGAATTTACATAAACGCTTGCGCTCATTGTGCAAATGAAATTATTTTCATAGAACAAATTATTTGATGTTTCTTCAAGGTGCACGCCATTGACGTTAAAAAGGAAGGTGTTGCGGGAAAATATGACTGGTGTTGATCCTACGCTATAATACCCATAAATATCAATACCTTTGATATTTGCGAGCAATAAATTGTTGATAACGATATTAGAATCGGCTAATCCTGTTATGGATATGCCAACATGACCACCGAGTATCTTGTTTCCGGAGAAAGTGTTTGATGGTGCAGTAATGGCTAAACCGGTTTTGGAACCAACTATAGAATTTTTTGCGATCATATTGTTGGTTGATCCAGCGCCTATATAAACGCCGGTCTTGTCATTGTTTACCATAAAGTTTTGTGTTATGGTACAATCTTGGGCTTGATTAACATTAATGGCTTGTTTTGGATTATTTTTAAAAATATTTTGTTTAACTGTTACGTCCTCTGCTTGCCGTATCTGCAATCCGGCACTATCTGAGTAGGTATCCCCTGCATTCATTATGGTAAATTCCTCGATGCTTACACCATTAGCTTGGATCATCACCGTTGAACGGTCCTGTGGGCCTTTAATCACGGTTGTTTTTCTGTCTGCACCTTTTAGTGTTACTTGTCTGTGTATAGCAAGTGATTCTTCGTATGTACCACGGGTAACAGATATTGTACTGCCAGTTCCGGCAACATTAATCGCGGATTGAATGGTTTGAAAATGTGTTTCTTGCCAACCGGGCGTGTCGCCAGTATATGTTTTACTGACGAAGAGATCGGTACCGGGTGCATTTACAATGAAGACCTGAGCGGTATCTGAGATAGTTGTATCTTCTGCATCAGTTATGTTTAAGGTTACAAAATAGTGTCCGATGGCAGTATAGGAATGCTCTGGAAATTGTTTATTTGATGTTTCCCCATCACCAAATTCCCACTGCCAAGTATATTCTGATTTGCCTCCAAATGCGTATCCTTGGAATTGTATTGGCTGGTTAACTTCAGCGAAATAGGGGCCTTTAGCATCACCATATAGTGAACCAGCTTTTGGATTATGGAGTGGGTAGTTATCTCGAACGTAATTAATATGATATGGTGTATCACCAATGCCATCAGCCCCGGGGAGGTCCTGATTTGGACCGTGGTACATATCATGATTACTGTATTGACTCCAATAGTTACCGCCATACGGATACCCCAAATCCAGTTGATATGTCTCAGTTGAACTGACAGGATGCTGGTTGTCTAAAAAAATATTCTCATAAATGGTGTGAAAGTTTGAATTAGAGATTTTAATACCATAGAGATTTTGTGTAACAATATTAGAACGGATAAAAGAATGGTGAGAATTAGCAGCAAGATATATGCCTTTATCTCCGTTATGAAAAATATGGTTGTGTTCAATGGTAGTATACAGCGAATTGTCTCGTACTACAACACCATCTGCTGCATTATATCCAATAGTATTACCTTTGATAAGAACGTTGGTTGAAGTAAGTACGAAAATGCCAAAGTCGTTATTGTCAACAATCTCATTATTAATGATATCAACTGTATCTACATGGTCAATAAAGATACCACCAGCGCCGGAATCCGTACCACTCTTACGAATAGTGAGATTTGAAATAGTAACATAGAAAGTACCCTGAACCGTAATCACACTACCAGAATCAGAGCCTTCAATGACAGTAGTTTGTTTTGATTCGCCAGTCACAGTTATCGGTTTAGGTATAACGATACGTTCACAATACGGTGATGAATCATCAAAAATAAACACTGTATCCCCATTGTTTGCATCATCTATTGCCTGTTGAATACTTGTATAGTTACCCGGGCCACTTCCTCCAACATAAACCATATTGCCCTTGTAGGTTTCATCCATAGTAGGTATTCTGTAGGGGGCTTTCTATGTCTAATACAGCTGTAACCGAAGCACAGCTCGAAGTCAGAAGAAGTATGCCTATAACAAAGGTAAGATAGTTTTTTTCCATCATTTTTATTTTCCTCCAAAACATGCTAATTATTAGCAATATTATATAAAAAGTTTATTTGTAAATATTCGAATGGGATATATGCAACAATACAAAAGTAACTGTTAACATAAATCATTCTTGTAAAAAAAAATACAATTTAAGTAATCTTTAATTACATGAACTATATTCAGCGACTGAGTCACATGACAGCGAAATCCCCCCTTCATACAGTCCACAAACAACTTAATGCAACATTCACTGAGTTTGCTGGCTATGAGATGCCAGTGCAGTACACTTCGATTAAAGATGAACATCTTACCGTACGGGAAACCGTGGGTGTGTTTGATGTATCTCATATGAGTAATGTATGGATAACCGGTAAGGATGCAGAGAAACTAATTAGTTTAACGACCGTTGAAGACGCCTCTAAAATCCCTGATGGAAAAAGTCAATATACGGTGCTCTTGAAGGAAAATGGTACCGTGATTGATGACACGATTTTCATGCATCTTGGGGACAAATACATGATGATCCCTAACGCGGGGATGTCACCTGTGGTCACCAGTTGGCTAAACGAACAAGCCAAAAACCATAAGCTCAATGCCACTGCAGAGGATGTATCCACCAAGTATGTGATACTTGCAGTACAAGGCCCCGAATCACAGAAAACCTTGCAGAAACTCACTAAAACCGATTTAGATACCGTGAAATTTTTTGACTGCAAATACATCACACTTGCAGGGATAGACTGTATTATTTCCCATACCGGGTACACTGGTGAGCTGGGATTCGAAATGCAGATAGCTGACCTCGATCAGGCACCAAAGTTGTTCCAGGAAATCCTCGATGCAGGAGAAGAATTTGACATTAAACCTATTGGCCTTGGCGCCCGTGATACTTTGCGGCTGGAGAAATGTTTTATTCTCGCGGGGAACGAATTTGAAGGAGGACGCACCCCGCTTGAAGCATTGCTATCCTGGACTATCAACTGGGACCATGAGTTTATAGGTAAAAAAACGCTGCTGAAGATGAAAGAAAAAGGCGGGTACGAAAAACTCACGTACCTCGAATGCCTGGAAAAAGGCATCCCACGGCATGGCTTCCCCGTGATAAAAGACGGAGAGCAAATCGGTTTAGTAACCAGTGGGACGCTGTCGCCCTGTCTGAATAACGGCATTGCAATGGCCTATGTCCAACCAGAGTACCGCGAGGTAGATGACACATTGGAGATACGTATCCGTAATACCTTAGTTCCTGCAAAAATTGTGAAACCACCGTTTGTAAAAAAAGACTGGAACCACTAAAAGAAAAAGTAGTAAATCTTTAAAACATAGTATAGATTACCTGATTTTGATAGCTATGGCAGAAGAGGTCCCTGAGGAGTTAAAGTATACTGAAACCCATGAATGGGTAAAAATCAGTGACAACAAAGCAACTGTTGGTATCACTGATCACGCACAACAAGAACTCACTGATATCGTGTTTATTGAACTCCCTGAAGAAGGAAAAAACATTACCAAAGGCGAAGAGCTCTGCGTCGTTGAATCCGTCAAATCAGTCTCCGAGATCTACAGCCCTGTCAGCGGCACTATAACTAAAGTCAACAAAGAACTTGAAGACGCACCAGAGACCATCAACGAGCACCCCTACGACGACGGCTGGATTGTTGAAATACGTCTCACACAGCCCACGGAAACCGACAACCTACTTGACGCTGCAGCATACAAAAAAATACTGTAACCGCAACCGGGATACACAGCTGCACATTCAGCTGCATATACATCTGCATAAAAACCCTGCTTTTTTTTCGAAAATTTGAAATACCACATACCCTATTTATGTTTTAGGCGGAGAGATGGGATTGCAAGTAAGAACAATTTAATTTTTTTCAACGCGGTGTAAAACACCTCCGCCGCCTCCCCCATATAACCCACAGTATTTTACGTAACCATAACCTTGTATACCGTATACTTAAAAAGCACCCGAGTGTTTTACCCGTTGGATTCCATGAAACTGTTACTCATACATAGTGACTATATCGAATACCAGGTGAAAGACAAAGCAATTAAAACACCAGAGGAAACTAAACAAAAAAAGGATCGACTGGAAGAAGCATTAACGGTGTTTACCGCGGTTGAAAAAGCAGATGAACATGCGTCATCGCAGACGGTCCATCAGGCGGTAGCAGAAATAGAAAAAACTGCGACCCAGCTGAAAGTCAAAAACATTATGATTTATCCGTATGCCCATTTATCCTCTGATCTGGCATCCCCAAAACATGCACAAGAAATCCTCATCGAACTTGCCTACGAGCTTCAAAACAAGCACTATAATGTGAAACGATCTCCGTTTGGCTGGTATAAAGCATTTAAAATCTCCTGTAAAGGACATCCGCTTTCAGAGTTGTCCAAAGAAATTATCCCGGTTGGTGAAGAAACCGAGTCATTAAAACAAGAGCGGAAACTTAGCTCCTACTGGTATATTTTAACCCCTGATGGCAGCTTGCAGGATGTCGGGGATTTTGATTTCACGGGACATGAGAATCTTAAAACATTTGCGTTTTACGAAAAAGAAAAATCACGAGCGGTTAAACAAGAACCCGCGCATGTTTCGTTGATGAAAAAACTTGAAATCGCTGACTATGAACCCGCGTCAGATGGCGGCAACATGCGGTTTTACCCAAAAGGTAGGTTCATAAAAAAAATGATTGAGGATTATGTGAACCGTCGGGTAGTCGACTATGGGGGACTTGAGGTAGAAACACCGATCATGTATGACATGGAGCATCCTACGCTCTCGAAATATCTGCAGCGGTTTCCTGCACGGCAATACCAGATTGAAAGCGATAAACGGAAGTTTTTCCTTCGTTTCGCCGCCTGTTTTGGTCAGTTCCTCATGGCACACGATGCTACTATCAGCTACAAAGATCTGCCATTACGACTCTACGAGCTCACTAAATACTCATTCAGACGTGAACAATCCGGTGAACTCACTGGTTTACGTCGACTCCGCGCGTTCACTATGCCGGATGTCCACGCGTTCGTATCAGATTTACCCATGGCTATGGATGAATTCAAAATACGTTATGATCTCTGTTTAAGCGTCCTTGATAATATCGGAATACACACCGCTGACATTGAAATGGCACTGCGGACCACCAAGGAATTCTACGACAACAATACCGCATTCATTATCGAGCTTGTACAAAAACTTGGGAAACCCGTGCTCCTGGAAATGTGGGATGAACGCATCTTCTATTTCATCCTTAAATACGAATTCAACTTTGTTGACATGTCCGATAAAGCATCTGCATTAAGCACTGATCAAATTGATATTGAAAACGGTGAACGATACGATATCACCTTCACTGACGCGCATGGTGAAGCGAAACATCCGCTTATACTCCACTGCAGCCCCTCCGGTGCTATCGAACGTGTCATGTATGCACTACTTGAGAAAGCAGCACGGCATATGCGCCAAGGGCAGAAACCCGTGTTCCCCCTCTGGCTCACACCCGTACAACTACGGTTTATCCCCGTAGGCGATGAATACCTCAAGGACTGTACCCAGTATATCACCAAGTTACATGACATGTCAACCCAATGCTGTATACGAGCTGATGTAGACGACCGAGAAGAAAGCGTCGGACGGAAGATACGTGATGCAGAAAAAGAATGGATACCGATCATAATCGTCGTTGGCGATAAAGAAAAAGCCAGCAACATGTTCACTCCGCGGTTTAGAACCGAAGATATCGGCCACAGCTCACAAGCATGCACGCTTAAAGAACTATACCTGCTTATAGAAAAACACGTTCAAGGTTTCCCACAGCATCCGCTACCAGTACCATTGCAAGTTTCAAAAAGACCAAAATTCAAATAACCACTCCTACTATATCTCCTGGAGTCAGATTTATGATAAAAAGAAAAGACATCCAAAAGCTTGCATCATCTTATGACCCTGGCAAGATCACCATTGGTGTGCTCGGCGGGCACTCCGGGCTAGACGTCTGCCGTGGCGCCAAAAAATATGGGTTTAACACCCTTGCAGTCTGCCAGAAAGGCCGTGAAAAAACCTATACACAGTATTACCAAACACGGTCTGATGGCCGTGGATGTATTGATGAAACTCTTGTTCTCAACAAGTTCTCAGATATTACAAAACCTGATGTTCAAAACAGATTAAGAGATCGTAATACTATTTTTATTCACAACCGATATTTCTGGGTGTACTTTGATTTCACCGACATTGAAGAACACTTCAACATACCGATTTTTGGGACACGTTCCATGCTGAAACTTGAGGAACGTGATGTCCCAAAAAACCAATACTATCTATTAGAAAAAGCAGGGATACGGTTCCCAAAAATTATTTCCTCACCAAAAGATATCGACCGATTGGTTATTGTAAAAGTAAATGAAGCGCTTCGTGGGTATGAACGTGCGTTTTTCTATGCCTCCAGCTATCAGGACTACCAACAGAAAGCACAAGAACTCCTGCAGAAAAAACTGATAACACCGGAAGCCCTGGATAAAGCGGTTATCGAAGAATACGTTATAGGTGCACAAGTCAACTTCAACTATTTTTACTCCACGCTTAACAAGGAACTTGAGATCATGGGTACCGATACCCGCCGGCAGACAAATCTTGATGGGTTAATCCGGCTTCCTGCAAACGAACAACTTGAAGTCCTTAAACATATAAAACCAAAGATTATTGAAACCGGGCATATCGCTGCAACCACTAAAGAATCCATCATTGAAAAAATCTTTACCCTTGGAGAAAAATTTGTGACTACTACTCAAAAAGAATGCCCACCAGGTATCATCGGACCGTTTGCCCTTCAAGGTGCTATTGCTGCAGAAAAAGGCAAAGAAGCAATGGTTGTCTTTGATGTTTCCATGCGTATACCCGGCAGCCCACTCACACGTTTTACCCCACATTCAGGATACCTGTATGGTGAGTCTATAAGCTATGGAGAACGCATAGCAATGGAAATACAACACGCAGTGCAAACCAATAGATTAGCAGATATCGTTACTTAATGACAGTCATTACTTGATAACTGTGTATGATTCTGCAGTAAGAAAGTTGTAGACCATCGTAGTGCATTTTTGCTGACAAAGTTATAGATAAAGGGGATTCGTTGTGAAAATAACTTCAAAATGGGTTTACTTCGCGGCATGGTTACTTCAAGGGTTGACCAGTCACTTTCGGCACCAGAAGTATCTCGTGCTTTCGCACGGATTGTGTATCTTCCTCCAATAATCCATGTATGTGAAAGTGCAATTGTTCGACCTGAGGAAAACTCCTCTGTCCATCCATCGGTCTGCCCATCACCCCACTCAATAAAATATGCTACGGGATTGTTTTCATCATCATGCGACGTAAATTCGTACGAAACACTCCGTCTAACATGGGCAGGATTCGGACCATCAATGCTTGGTTTACTTGGTGGTGAATTTGTTTCTTGAGGCCCAAATGCATGTAAATGTCCAAATCCGGCCGATGAGGAACAGATATACACGCTTCCATCTTTTCCAATTACTGGAGATGACCTGCAGAGCATATCAGAGATAACCTTCCGCCATTTAAGCGTTCCATCAGAGTTAAGGGCAATGATTTCACCACCGTGAAGATAGCCGATTTCAATGTTCGATCCAACATATATTGTTCCGTCATCAGAAACTGCAACCGTTGATCCCCAAACGCCGCTGGATTGTCCAATTGGAAATGTCCAGCGAACGGCCCCTTGGGGAGATATGGAATAAATGGTATCATGTTCAACACCACAATAGAGATTTCCCTCTTTATCAAATGAAGGGCTTGCTCGCATCCCACTTGCTAGCTGTACCTTCCATTTCATTGTGCCGTTCTCAGGAGATAACGCATAGAGATAATCATCATCAGAGCCGATGTAGATTGTTCCATCGTCACCGATGGATGGAGAACCATGTACCCAATCCCCGGTTTTAAATTTCCATTTTAACGTGCTGTTTGGATACACCGCATACACATACTCATCATGGCTGCCAAAATAGATTATCCCCTTATCATCAACTGCTGGTGTTGACTGTACCAAATCACCGGTGTAAAACCGCCATTTGAAGGTACCGTTCGGATAGCGTGCGTCGACACCTTCATGATGGCCATAGTAGATAACGCCCTCATCATCAATTGTGATTGAGGTATCAATTTCAGGCACCCAATAGTGCCATTTTTCAGTCCCATTTGGATGCACTGCCTGAATGTAGCTTCCATATTTTGTTCCTATATAAATCGTCCCGTCATCTGCAATGGCCGGTGCACTTCCAAAATCTCCTAAACCGCTCTCAGCTTCAAATTTCCATTTTAAAGTACCCTCGGGATTTACCGCATAGAGATAACGCCCTCCGGCAAAGTAGATAATTCCATTCTTGTCTATTATTGGAGATTCATAACTTTCACCACAAGGAAATCGCCATTTCTCAGTACCAGGATTAGTAGCAGTACTATAAGGACTTCGACCCACATGCTGGTGATTATACCCCTGTTGTGGCCAGATATGACTCTTTTGTTCACTTATTATTAAAGACGCCCCTTCTGATACTAGATCCTGTTCATAAAAAATCCTATCTAAAGATAAACTTCTTGGACATGAAACAGTTATTAAAAAAGATGATAACAATAATAGGACAATAAACATGGAACTCATATATTGTTTCAAATTATCTTTCCCCCAGCTGTTATTTCTATAAGCATAGATGTTATATAAATGTTTATTACAAGTAAAATCTTCAGATTTCATCTTCTTTTTTTATCCGCCCACACAAAAAACCCAAAAATAAATCAGTATAAAATCAGGGGAGAAGAGAACAGACGTTCAAGCAATGGAAAACGATGTGAGATAACATCAAATAGTACCTTGTTCCGTGGTATAGTGATCTCAAGATATGCCCAATCAGATTCCAACCCAAAGGTATCGCGAGCTTTTGCTTTGATGAGGTATGTTCCAGACATCAACCAAAGATGCGGCCGTGGATATGTAATACCCGAAGTAAAATCATCAGTCCATCCATAGGTAATTCCATCACCCCAATCAATATAATACGAAACAGGATTCCGTTCTAGGTCATTAGAAGTAAATGAATAGGTGAGCATCTCCCGAGCTTTACCTTCTATTGGTCCATCAATTACAGGGGGTGATGGTGGTGTGTTTGTGTCTACGGGACCAAACGCATGAAGATGTCCAGGTCCATCAGGATTTATCAAATCATTAGATGAACAGATATAAACCGTACCATCACTACTGATAACGGGTGATGATCGCAGTACACTGTTACAGAGCGTCTTACGCCATTTCAAGTTGCCATCTAAATCAAGCGCGATGATTTCTCCACCGCCAAGCATTCCAAAATCAATATGGCTCCCTATGTAGACAAATCCGTCATCTGATATAGCAGCAGTCGACCCCCAGATACCGCTATCATTTCCAATGCTAAACACCCAGCGAATAACTCCCTCGAGTGAGACAGAATAAATCTTATTTGTCTCTACGCCAAAATACAGATTTCCCTCAGCATCAAGTGAAGGGCTGCATCGCATGCCATCTACCATAACCTTCCATTTTATAGTGCCATTATTTGAGTATAACGCATAGAGGTAGCCATCATCTGAGCCACAATACACCGTTCCATCTGCTCCAATGGTTGGGGAACCATGTACCCAGTACCCCGTCTGAAACTTCCATTTCAATGTCCCATTCGGATACACGGCATAGATGTAATAATCATGGGCACCAAAATATACCACGCCATTGTCATCTATTGCCGGTGTTGACTGGACACATCCTTCTGTTTTAAAACGCCATTTAAGGGTTCCATTTGGATAACGTGCGTCAACGCCATCGCCACGATGACCATAGTAGATCACACCATCATCATCGATGGTGATAGAGGTATCGATCTCTGGTACTGAAAATTTCCAAAGTAGTGTTCCGTTGGGATTTATTGCATGAACTGTACTGCCATATTTTGTACCAATGTATATTGTGCCATCCTTTCCAATTGCAGGATGATTTCCAAAATCTCCCAAAAAGTCGCCAGAATTATATTTCCATTTTAGTGTTCCATCTGGATACACTGCGTAAAGATAACAGTCACTTGAACCAAAATATATTGTACCATCACTACCAATTACCGGTGATCCATCACACCAATCACTAACAGGAAATCTCCATGTTTCAACACCAGGATTTTCAGCGGTACTGTATGGACTTTGACCTACATGTTGTTTATTATAT
>CAZRMY010000040.1:0-8968 GCA_964601295.1 uncultured Thermoplasmatales archaeon
AACAAGATAAACAACGTAAGAAACACGACTGATAACGCCAGGTTTTTCTTCAGGGTTCCAATAAACATAAACATGGTGAACACACCCCACATGAAAAGATACCACGCGAGCGCCTCACCACCTGGTGCAGAAAACCCGGTGACAAAACTAGGTATAACTAATAAACCCACGAAGGACATCCAGAATAACCCATATGAAGTAAAAGCGGTTACTCCAAAGGTGTTTCCCTTTCGGAATTCAAGTATTCCTGCGACCAGCTGAGCGATTCCACCATAGAAGATACCCATAGCAAGAATCATGCTTCCCAGCGCAAAAACGCCAGCGTTATGGATGTTTAACAATACTGTTGTCATGCCAAACCCCATTAAACCTAGGGGGGCAGGGTTTGCTAAGATTTCTTTTTCAGGCATAAAGTATTCACGGCTGCCGGAAACCAAAAACATCTATAAATATCTATCGAGAAAAACAAAAAAAAGACTGTAGAAGCCGCTGTTTTTGTTACCGGAGGAATATGACAACGGTAGAAAAAATCAAGGCAAGTACGATAAGAATCGCAACGATTTTTACTATCCACTCGTTGATTTTTCGTTTACTCACACGCATGATTATCAATCAGCTGGATATTCAATATAGATATTATCAAACTGCAGAATGTTTGTGTCTTTTTTTCCTTTAATATGCATGTTTTTCTCAACCGAAATATAACCGTTTTCTACCAGTTTATCTGATGCATCAGCGCCTGATGCAGCAGGGATATCCTGCCAGGTGAGATCTCCATGTTTTTTAATATGTGAAATAAGTTTCTGTTGATTTTTCTGAATGTACGCAATGATTTTTTTACTCTCTTTTTTGAACATAGGTCCAATTTTGCTGTAAACCGGTGTTACCTTAGTGATAGCTTCTTCGATTTTTGGTTTACCGGCAATAAACGTATGATCTTCAGGGTATTTTAAGGTCGATTGGATGACAAACGCGTTGTTTTCAAGTATTTTCTGTTTGGATTTTGGTGCATAGGTAACCTTAAAGGGTACTGGTGCGTTAAGAGCAAGACCCTGGTTGCTTTTCCAGGAGCGAACATGTTGGATGTAGTTTTTTACCAGTTCTCCAGATTCAATCGCGGTCTTGTTATCTAGCAGTTTTTCAGGCCAGGTTTCACTGTGGATGCTTTTTTGCTGTTCAAAAGGTTGATAAAGATGGTGATAGAGTTCTTCGGTGATATGTGGTATAAACGGTGCAAAGAGTTTCAACATACCTAAACCAATCGTGTACAAGGAGTAGGATATACTTGCTAGATTCTGTTTCTCGTACACTGAGGTTTTAATCATTTCGATATAATGATCAGCAAACTCATGCCAGAGGAAATACTCAGTGTCTTTCATCGCCTGAGCATAATCATACTGATTCATATACGTGGTACACTGTGCAACCAGATGACTGTATTTTGTTAGAATCCATTGATCAATTTCCTGCAGCGTATCAGGCTGCTCAGGTTTTTTATCTTGCACCACCGAGTGAATAAATTGTTCAACATTCCAGAGTTTCCGCAGCAAACGTGTACCGCGGATCACATCTTTAGTACGAAACGGGTTATCCTCACCAAGCGCGCAGCTTGCCGCATAACACCGGAAGGCATCAGTGCCATATTCATCGATAATACCCAATGGGTCAATAACGTTACCCAAGCTGGTATGCATTGGTGTGCCATCCTCGGATAATATAAACCCGCCCATCATCATATTTTCAAATGGTTTCTCATCAGTTAACAAGGAGCATCGAAGTATCGTGTAAAACGCCCACGTACGAATTATATCATGTGCCTGCGGGCGAACTGACATCGGATACAACTGTTTAAATCGGGTGTCATCACGATGCCAAAACGTGTTGAAAAGCGGCGAAATAGATGAATCCATCCACGTATCAAACACATCTTCACAACCATGCAGCTTACCCCCGCATGATGGACAACATGCAACCGGTGGGCTATCCACGGTGGGGTCTACATAGCCTGCTTCAGGGTCACCGAGTACGACTTCACCGCAGTTTTCACATTCCCATAACGGAATCGGTGTGGCAAAATACCGTTGACGGCTGATCACCCAGTCCCATTCCAAGCTGTTTACCCAGTCTTCCAACCGGATTTTCATGAACTCAGGGTACCAGCTCATCTCATCGCTTTTCTGAAGCACCATTTTTTTAAAAGGAATAGTTTTCAAAAACCATTGCTCTGCATTGATAAACTCTACCGGTGTTTTACACCGCCAGCAGACGCCCACATTCTGTTCTAAAGGTTCTTGTCTTAGGAGAAGTTGTTGTTGTTTCATATCAGCGATAACCTGTTTACGGGCATCTTCAATTTTTTTGCCTTTATATTTCCCGCAGATCTCAGTCATCCGTCCTTCTTCATCAATACTCATTTCAAGATCAAGTTTGTATTTGAACACCCAGTTGAGATCCTCTTTATCTCCAACCGTACAGATCATAACTACTCCTGAGCCGAATTCAGGGTCAACCGCCTCATCAGCGACAATCTGTACTTCTTTGCCCCATAATGGAACTAGAAGGGTTTGATCAATAAGCCATGGTGCTCGTTCATCATGAGGATGCACCGCAACTATCTGACAAGCAGGCAGCATCTCAGGTCTCGTGGTAGCTATCTCCACATACATACCTTTGGAGTCTTGGCCGATGCCATGATATTTTAACAGCTGCTCAGATTGTTTGTCTTTAAAATAAAATTTAATCGTGTTCAAACTAGTCATCCGATCCGTATAGGTAACCTCTGCATCAGCCATCGCAGTCATACACCGTGGACACCAGTTCACCGGGAATTCTCCTTTGTAGATATACCCTTTTTCAAAAAGTTTTACAAAGGATATCTGCGTTATCCGACGATAATACTCAGCATTGGTTTGATAAAAAATACTGGGGTCCATGCTTTCCCCTAATCTGATGAACTGCTCAGTCATAGTTTTGATGTTTTTCTCAGCAAACGCGGAGCAGAGTTTGATAAACTCATGCCGGTCGATATCTTTCCGAGTGATATTATGTTGTCGTTCCACCCGTTCCTCAATAGGTATGCCGTTGACATCAAAACATAATGGGAAAAATACGTTATAACCCCGCATACGTTTATAGCGAGCAGCAAAATCAATATGGGTGTAATGAACTGCATGTCCTGCATGCAATGGACCTGATGCATAACGTGGTGGTACATCAATAGAGTATGGTTTTTTTTTGCTGGTGAAATCAAAATGATATAGTTTTATGTCCTGCCATGTCTGTTGCCAGTGTTTCTCTAGTTTTTTCTGATTGTATTCTGCCATGATGGTAGTCCTCAGGTCTTTTTTTCTCGAAGTAACGTGATACAGGGTCAAAAGGGTTTTTACTTATAAACGTTACCGCCACTAAAGGTGTTTGTTTTTAGTAGTATATTACTGAAGCGTACCAATGTCGCAGTATTTTTAAAAACATCATCCTTAGGTTGGGTGTCAAAGTGTGTTCATGCGTGTGAGAGTATCCGCATTATTATGGTAGGTGACTTGCTTGAAATAAATAGATACTATATTTTCTAGCGCTTATGTTTTTAGCGCATTATTAATTCTTTATGCAATAATTTTATAATAATGAGTGCTATTACAGGTTGGGTGCAAGCCTCACTAGAGGAAATGGAGGGTTGCTTTTTGACGAAGATAACGGCGCATGATTTAGCAAAGAAACAAAAAGAAATCTCAGTTGCTGAGTTTTTTGAACGTAACAAGCATATCCTTGGTTTTGGTAATGCTACACGATCGCTTATAACAAGTGTGAAAGAGGGCGTCGATAACTCTTTAGATGCCTGTGAAGAAGTTGATATTCTTCCAGATATTTATGTTGAAATTAGTAATCATACTGATGGGGAATGTACGCTTATTGTTGAAGATAACGGCCCGGGTATTGTGAAACGGCAGATCCCTCATATTTTTGGTCGGTTGTTGTATGGCTCTCGGTTTCATGCGATACGTCAAAGCCGTGGTCAACAAGGGATTGGTATTTCAGCGGTAGTGCTCTATGGTCAGCTGACCACGGGTAAGCATGCTCGTGTGATCTCTAAAGTTGAAGAGGATCGACCCGCGGTGGTCATGGAGCTTGCTATTGATACGAATAGAAACCGTCCGGAGCGTGTCAGTCAAGATATTACTCATTGGGAGAAACCATCTGGTACGTGTATTGAAATTCCGATTATCGGTGATTACACCCGTGGGCGACGGTTTGTCTATGAATACCTGCAGAGTACTTCGATAGTTAACCCGCATGCTCAGATAACGTTTAAAGAACCTGATGGTACCACTCATAGTTTTGAACGAACCACGGATTTGATGCCACGGAAAAGCATTGAAATTAAACCACATCCGTATGGCGTTGAACTTGGGACGCTTATAAAAATGGCGAAACAAACCAAATGCCGTAAGCTTTCAGCGTTTTTGAAAACAGAGTTTAGCAGCATGGGTGATCGGACTACCAAAGCAGCGTTACAAGAAGCAAATTTAGAAGCAGCCATGAATCCTAAAAATATGACGCGCACCCAGTTTTTACAGTTACATAAAGCCTTTAAAAAAGTAAAAATAATGGCACCATCAACGGATTGTCTTTCCCCGATTGGTGAAACGTTAATTAAACGGAGTTTAAAACATGAGACCCAGGAGATATCACCTGAGTTTATTATTACTTCTTCTCGTCCGCCAGCGGTGTACTCGGGTAACCCTTTTCAAATTGAGGTAGGCGTCGTCTATGGTGGTAACCTCCCCCGGGATAAACAAGTTAAAATCCTTCGATTTGCAAACCGTGTCCCACTCCTATACCAGCAGGGAGATTGTGTGTCAACCGCTGCGATAACCGGTATAGATTGGCGTCGGTACGGGCTTGATCAACCAGCGGGTAAAGGCATCCCCATTGGCCCGGCACTCTTCCTTGTGCATATCTCTTCCACTCTTATTCCGTTTACCTCTGAAAGTAAAGAAGCTATCGCAGATATCACTGAAATAGAAAATGAAATAAAACTCGCGTTCCGCGATTGCGCACGGAAAATGCAACGGCATCTCACCAAAAAAGCACGTCGAGCAAAAACACGTGAGAAATTTGATCTTATCACCAAGATACTACCTGAAATCGCAAAAAAATCAGCAAGCATGCTTGATAAACCTGTTCCAAACCTTGATACAGTGATCACAAAAATCATGGATGTCATCTGGATTGAAGATCTCATAGAATACGAGAAATACACCCCGGCATCCTCGGTGCAGACCACTTTAGATGCTCTTGAAGATTCAGAGCATGAGCACTATATTACAAAAAGTACTATTATGGTTGTAAACTATAAACGTAAACCACAGAAGTTCACCCTGTATGTTGTTATCCCTGAGGATGCAGAAGTTACAGAGATCACCCCAAAACCCGTGAAAGTAAGCGCTCAGTACATCAAATGGAACCTGGAGAGTATAAACCCCGCTGATAAGGTTGACATAACATTCAAACTCACCGGGTTAGATAAAGGAGATTACGATGAAAATGATATGTACATTACCAATATCAACCCAAGTTATGTTATCGGCGCAGATAAATGGGAGGGGGAATAAACTCTATGACCAAAAACTATGATGATGTTATCACAAAGATAGATCATGTAGCAGAAAAGGTGTACACTGATCTCACTAAACATGATATCCCCTATCTCACGTTACCATCACGGACTAAATCCAATATAACATTTGATGACCGTTACAGTGTCTGGAAATACGGGAAAAATACTACTGAACGATCCGCAAAATCTCTCGATGGCGCGACTATGCTACTGCGGACAATGTACATGGTGGATTTTATTAAAAGCATGATAAACACAAAAAAATCCTCAACCCTTAGAGAAATGTACTACATCTCAGAAGGCTGGGAGCTTGGAAAATTTCATGCACAACAAGAATCCGATTCACTTGCTGAAGACCTTGAAGTCATCACCCAATGCATGCGAGAAGATTTCAAACTCCGCCCGGAGGAAGACGGCGCCCGTGTCATGGGTGACATCACCATCGAGGAAGTCACACGAACAGGTGCAAAAAAGAAAATACATTGCCAGGATGATGTCGGCGATGCAGGCTACTCCATACCCTACAATGTAGAACCAGAAAAAATTACGTTCAAACAAACACATGCTGATTTTGTTATCGCCATCGAAACCGGTGGTATGTTTGACCGACTCACCGAAAACGGTTTCGATAAAACACATAACGCAATCCTTGTTCATCTAAAAGGACAACCCGCACGGTCTACCCGGCGGTTTATCAAACGCCTCAGCGAAGGAAACAACCTTCCCGTTATCGTGTTTTCCGACTGCGACCCTTGGAGCTACCGGATTTATGCAAGTGTTGCCTATGGGGCGATTAAAACCGCGCATATCTCAGAATATCTTGCCACACCCTCAGCACAATTCCTTGGCGTAACACCCTCAGATATCGAAAACTATAAACTTCCCACAGATACACTTACAAAAGAAGATGTCAAAGCCTTGAAAAGCGAGCTATCAGACCCACGGTTTCAAGATAGCTTCTGGAAAAACGAAATCAAACTACAGCTTAGCATTGGAAAAAAATCTGAGCAACAGGCACTCGCCAAATACGGCCTGGACTATGTAACCGATACCTACCTACCAGAGAAGCTTGCTGAAATGGGTATGTTAAAAAAATAAAAACACAGACATTTATTGGTCTGCTTCCCACAACTCATCCGCCGGAATAATCAATGTACGCAATCGCAGTAACTGTTTATCGTTAATTCTGATATACGTACGCCCAAAAAACCCTGCATCAGCCTGCTTAGGGCAGGTGTAGGTCACGATTTTATACCCATCATAATATTCTGGTTTTGGTGCAGCTGATTCTTTTTGTTTTTTTTCGATTATTTTATAGCGTAATACTAAAATGATTTGAAGGAAAATAAAAAAAGCGATGACTGCACTGAGGCTATACATCCATAGCTCAAAAGGTAGCGCTGCCCAGCTATATCCCAAATTCAGGGTATACGTTCCTGCAGCAACAACCAGCACCCAGAGTATAATTACAAAATATATTATTAAAAGTATTTTTGTCCAGCGTTTAAATTGATATCTTGTATCATTCTCTGAAAGAGAAACACGGGTATCAAGCATATAATATTCTGTATCATATATTAATTTAAGTAGTTCTTAAATATTTCTATTTAAGTGAATTAACATACTAACAGATAAGACGAGGCAATTATATAAATATAGTGTATAATAAATAAAAAAGGTTAAAGGTAGAGTTCTGTGTTTAATCATCCCATGGATGGTCTTTTTGGTTGTCGTCCTGCCAGGGATGTTTTCCTAAGGATCCTTTGAAATGAGCGACATATTCATTTTCATCTTGCCATGGATGATCGTCCCATGGATAGTCTCCGCCGTCACTATCCGTATACTCATCCTGCCACGGATGGTCTTGGTCTTGCCAGGGATGATCTTTTCCATTTGGTTTGTTGATAGCACCAACAACAATAGCAATCCCAGATATAACCAGCGCGAGTATGAGCAATATGCTGCCCAGCTTTAAAATTGTTAATTTTCTCATTTTATTTTTCCCCTTTTTATAGCATACAATTATTATTAATAATCTAATTCTATTATAAAAATGTTTCTTCTATAAGATTATTCAACTTAAAAAAAAGAAAAAGGTTTTAGATAAATTACATTAGATCTGGTAGATTTACTGGTTCTCCAGGGATGATCCAATACACATTTGCTGAAAAAATACCAGTTGCACTAGGTGATGCACATGATACTTCTACTCTTGTTGTATTTGGTGGTAAAACCACAAGTTGGGTTGAATCCATTGGCTGTAAGACAGCTGAGGTTGGATCTTGTTCTGTCCAGAAATGAGCATATCCACCACGACTATCTTCAACATTGAAATACACGTGTAATAAGATTGCTTCTGCGTTCATGCAATGTTGGGTTCTAAAATTAAGCTCAAAAGAATATATACATACACCTTCAATTTCCTCGTAAATCACAGGTTCTAGATAATATGGGCCATCGTATGGTGCAATATTTGTTGCTGTAATTGTTGCACTAAACGTGATTAGAAGCATACATACTATAATTAATGGAACAAATAGTTTTTTTATCATCTTTCTAATTCACCTCCATTGTTACTACTTCTGCTTTATATAAAGAGGGTGCAAAGCCGAGTGTCCCCTTTTTTGCCTTAACAATTAATATGTACTGTAAACCAAATTTAAGAAGAGAAAGAAATATAGATTTTATTTGGTAATACAGCATTAATATTCACCTTATAGTAACAATAGATTTTTCTGATTTATCACTATAGAAGATCTGGAAGATTTGGTGAATATATGGTCCATTCATAACCATAAATAAATGTGTAGCCAGCCGGGTAATACAGACAAACATTGTTTACATTGTTGCATGAACCACGAATTGGTACCCAATTAGTCCAACCTTCATATGCGCCTTCTATTAACAGTACTGGTTCTTCCCATTGAGGTGTACATCCACAACGGAAATGAAGCGGACCAGATCCCATTTTTTCAATATAGAATCTTACTTTAATGTAGTCATAGTCACAGGGTATACAATTAAAATCAAAATATTCATAGTCTGCAGAACTATCTGAAGAAAACAGCGCAATCAAATAGGGTTGTTCAAATACTTCTCCACATCCGGTACTTGGTTCTGGTGGAGCTGATTTTAGAGCAGATGCAGGTATTATAGTTGGTAGTAAAAAACCTGCTATGATACAGGTGAGGACAGCTGCCTTACAAAATGTGGTTGTTTTTTTATATGTTTTCATGTTCGTTCCCCTTTTTTATAGCATACTCATAAATATTATTAACTTCAAAATATATAAAACTTTCTTTTTTATAAATAATTTAATATTTTTATTTAAATTCCTGATTTTATCAACAG
>CAZRMY010000040.1:8978-14161 GCA_964601295.1 uncultured Thermoplasmatales archaeon
AATAATTTTTTTACGAATTCAATATAAAAAAAATGTATAAATACTATAGACAATAAAAAATTAATATTTCTTAACAGTATTAATTTATGACATCAATAGAAAAATTTATAACATATAATGGTATATAATTATAATGATATAAGGGAGGTAATTTATGAAAACAAAAGTACCACTATATGCAATAACGTTAGTTATTGTGGGGCTGTTGATCACGTCACTAAGCGCTACTGCAACTTTTAGGTTAACTGAAACTGAATCCAGAGATATTGCTGATGCAGTAGATCTGCAAATAACCAAACGAGATGAAAAACTTCAAACGTTAAGTATGCCTGCAAAAAATATTGATATCCCAATGCAGCATGTTGCACGTCCGCTGGATGTCAATCAGGTTACTTCTGGGCCTGAGGATGAAGTGCACCCCGCTATTGGGCGAAACATCGGTGGAGAAATCGTAACTGCATGGGAAGATCCTGCAATTGATGAGGTAGTATGGACATATTCGGTCGATGATGGCGTCACCTTTGATCCTGGTATTTATTGGGATTTGGATGGCATGTCAACGTATCCCTCTATTGACTACTGGGGACAGGACAGCCGGTTTTTCGGAACCTTGGTACCCTCTTATGATTTTCTTGATGGCGCACCAACCACTCTGATGGAATGTACTGATTTATTAGACTATGAAACCTGGACGCTTTCCTATTGGGATTGGTCTGCAAATGAATGGTATGGCATGATTGATGCTGACATCGCCTGTGACGACAGTCAAGCTGACTGGCAGTTTGGATTTATCTCACTGGTTACAAGCACAAATTATGATGTTTACACAGTCGTTGATGGACCGTTTATTTTCTATACGACAGATGATGCAGGCCTTGCAACTATTAGCTGGTACGACGTCAGTGGGTGTGCGCATACCATGTGTGATATTGATCATGTAACTGCAAAAACCTATGCCGTGTATGATTATTACAATACTGAAGATGTTAATGATACCAAATGGACGTTGCTTGTAAGACAAGATAATTTTGCTAACTGGGATGCCGGCGGTAGCTTGTATGAGGTGGAGGTTGATGGCAATCTCACCAAACCTGCTGTTGCTGCTTATGATAACAATCTTCTCATCGCTGCAGAACATGATGGTGATGTTAGAGGGTTCTACTCTGATCGCGGCATGATGGGCGCACTTGAGGAAGTGGTAATCGCTGAAGATGCAAGTAACCCTGAGATTTCACATGCAAAAGACACTATATTTGTCTGCAGTTATTTCAAAGATGATAATCTCTGGTACAGAGTCACCGAGGATGGCGGCGAGACATGGGGTGACCCAATTCAATTAAATGATAATGACGGCAGTGCTGTAGCTGAATACAAAGGCGCAGATCTTGCAGAAAAAGGCGCCAAAGCTATGTGGGGTGACAACCGTGGTGACAGTATTGATATATACATTGGCGATGGCTACGAGATCATAGAGCCATTCCTGGAGATAACCACCATATCTGGTGGATTTGGTGTCAAAGCAGATATCTCAAATGTTGGAAACGGTGATGACACAGATGTAGAATGGTCTATCACCTTTGAAGAAGGACAAGGACTTATAATCCTTCCCGGAGGAAGAACCAAAACGGGTACTGAAGCAACAATTGCCGCAGGAGACACTGTAAACGTTAAAACAGGATTAATCCTTGGATTTGGTATGGTAACCATCAACGTTGAAGCAATTGGCACTGAGAATACAGCAACTGGTTCCGCATCAGGCTTTGTTCTAGGTCCGCTTGCTATTGGCGTTGGTTAAACCACGGTATATCAAAAACATAAACATCTGACAACACACGCTGTGAGACAGATGGGAACTCTGTCTCATTACACTCTTTTTTTTATTTTTTTTCAGTTCTACCGCAATGTTTTTAAAAACAAATGTGATAATAATAGATAATAGTTGGTTGGATTGGGAGGAAACCATACATGAAACACCACATTATTAGTATTGGTATTATTTTGATTGTACTCAGCAGTATCTGTATGGTAGCTGCTACAGATATCGAAACCATGGAAAACACGGATATTAACAAAAAAAACGACTGCTCAGATGATTATACGCAAGATACTACAAGTACTTTAGGTGGTTATCTGTATCCAATGAATCCATTATGGTGTAACTGTGGGATTATCGCAGGGTTAACTGAAACGCCATCAAGTGAGGGTACGCTGGTATGCTATTTGGGTAATCTCACCATGGCTGATGTGCTATGCTTTTATGGTAAGCAAGTTGAGGTCACTGGTTATTGGTTCGACTGTATGGAATGCTGGACATTTATGGTAGACAATATAGAGATACCGCTGGTTTGTGGTGATGTCAATAGTGACGGTATTATCAATGTTAGTGATCCGGTGTTCATTATCAATTACGTGTTTATACCGGGTAGTCCAGCACCCAATCCGTTGTGTCGTGCTGATGCGAATGGTGACAGTGTTGTGGGAATATCTGATGCTATTTATCTTATAAACTATGTGTTTATCTCCGGTAGCCCTGCACCGTATCCAGAATGTTGTGATGAACCCAGTGGTAGTCTCGTTGATATGTTTGGATGTAAAACATTTGACCGAGATACTACACCGCCTGATCAAGACTGCATTATCTGGGAGTATGATGAAGAGGGATTACTGGAACTCACTCATGTAAACGCTGGGTTTAACTGCTGCCCCGAACTCACCACGGACATAACAATCGAAGGAACCAACATTATTATTGAAGAAATCGAACTTTCAGGAGACTGCGACTGTCTCTGCTTATTTGATCTCAACTACACTTTTATAGATTTACCATCTACCGTATATACAGTTCATGTGATTGAACCATATGTGCCACCAGCCGAAGAACTTTTAGAGTTTACGATGGATCTTACAAATTCACCAATGGGAAGTTATTGTGTTGAACGGACATTTTACCCCTGGGGATTTGTGTAACATGAATAATGCACTATAAAATGGTTTTTTACCTGTTTTATTCGAAGGTTGTTCCAGATAATATATAAAGTATATCCTAATATATTATTTAATCCTGATAAAAAAAGGAGGTATCTGAAGCATGATAAATAAATCCATCAAAATAGGATTGGTGTTTCTAGCTGTTGCTCTATTGTTATTAACCGTTGTTGCACTTGCTGCAAATGGTTCTAATGATAAGAACGCCGTATCTGGTGATCCGTGGGATGATAAACCTGCAGACGAAAACAGTTATTCAAAAGATGGTGATCCCTGGCAAGATGAAGATCCATGGGATGAAAATAAAGTCATTGAACCTATTGATGTTCATTGCGCTGCTGTAGACACAGCGACAAAGATGGAACATCCTTGGGATGATGACGAATAATTTTTTTACTTTTTTCTTTTATTAACTATAGAGTATCATATAAATTGTTATCGATTGTTAGATTATTGTTCCATTTATATTAAATAGTTGATAAAAAAATAAAGAATAATAATAAAAAATTTGATAATTAAGAAGAAATAATTATCAAGTTACCCCTGGTGCATGTTAGCAACATGTACAAGATATGGGGTTTATCATAAAAGGAGGAAAGAAAAATATGAAAAAAACACACCTTTGTATGATTGGAGCTGTTACGCTGGTACTACTCACAGCGACATTTTCAACAGTAACTGCAGATGTAAAACCATCATATCCAGTTCGATCTCCCACTGGAAACTTCAATTATTATTGTTTTGGGTTTGCACCACAAGGACAAGATCTACCTATAGAATGCCCTGATGAATTTGATAGTGCATACAAAATTATTTTTATCAACGGAGATGAACTAGATGATGCTGAAGGAATGCGTCACCCTGAATACCGACCAGCATTTCGCTTGATTGTTGTAAAAAATGATGAATTAGCAGGTATGTGCGGTATCACTGGATGTGTGAAGTTCCAATTCCATGATGGAACAACATATACAGCACCATTTAATGACTGCGTTGAGATAGGCAACCCAGATACATATTGTAATTTCATATGTCCACCTCTCTTATCCTGGGATGGAACTGGAGAGGATTACTCCTATGTTTCATATGATTTTGATATTGACTGGGATGACTGGCCAGCAGTTTATCGCATAATGGTTTATGGATGTATTCTTGAATGTGTCTATCCACAAGAAACCTGTAACCTATTTGGAATAATCAATGGTCCAGCCTATGATATCCCCGGATCTGGATTTATCCCTGATCCATTGATAAACTAAATTTTTTATTTTTTCTCTTTTTTTATTTTATTTCCACAAATCTATCTATTGATTATTCGAAAGTTGTCCCATATTATTTATATAAAAATTAGATGGATATAAATATAAGTTAGGAAAAATGGAAAGATACTTATGAAACATATAAAAAAAATAATGCCCCTTCTAATAGGGATAGCACTCATATGGACATCACAAGCAATAGCAGTCGACAATATCACACTATTATCTTTAGATGAACCCCAATGTCAAATCACCAAAAATTACGAAAGTTGCGATATGACAATAACCAAAACAATTGCTACCACACAGATAGCATTTACTCTAAAAGAATATGATTTTGAAACAATACAAATAGTTAAAACAATATATAAAAAACCAATTCTTAGAGACGAAGCACCATCACTTGAAGATGGAATGCCAGATCTACCAAGAATTTGTCGGAGTATCATAATTCCAGAAAATGCAAAAACCCATGCATCTATCAAGTCATCAACATATCACCTAATAGAAAATATTAACATTATACCCTCAAAAGGAATAAAAGAACAAGATAATGAACAATCCAGTTATGAATTTAATCAAATTTATACAAAAGATTTATGGTATCCTGAATCAATTGTGTCACTGAACAAACCATATATTTTAAGAGATTTTACTGGACAAGTTGTTCAAATAACGCCATTTCAGTATAATCCAGTTCAACAGAAACTTAGGGTGTATACGAGTATTCAGCTAGAAATAAATGCTGAGACTTATGAAAAAGAATCCGATGAAACTATTATTGTAAATCAAATATTTGACGCTGTTTATCGTAATCAGTTTCTAAATTATAATCTAATGAGCAGCAATATCGATGTTACAGATACTATTGGAGATATGCTAGTGATAACCTATGATCAGTTCTATGATACAATACATCCGTTTATTGAATGGAAAAAT
>CAZRMY010000041.1:0-10055 GCA_964601295.1 uncultured Thermoplasmatales archaeon
AATTGAAAACACAACTTACTATCGAGATTGGTTGAAAACTGCAAAAGTTTTGTTACTAAGATAGTTTTTTAATATTATTTTACTATTATTTATAAGTAATTTATTTGAAAATTATCGAATAGTGATATATAAAAAAAGAAGAATTGGGGATTATTCTACAGGATGATTTGAATAACCCGAAAGTGTTTCAGTATTTTGATAACCTTCTAGTGAACTAAATAAAGCTCCTCCAATTATACAGCCTAACCAATTGCCACCAGTGGCTGCACCACCGACAATTGCTCCAGCTGTGTCAAGCCAGTTCACACCTTTTTCTGTATTGGAAGAGAATGATCCAAGATATACACCAATTATTGCACGTTCTGTTTCAGACCCAAATTTATTATTATAAATAACAAGTTGCTCTAAAGTTGATGTAACATCTTTACTTTGTCCTTGTTTATCATGTTTAGATATCAAATCTAATAACATATCTTTAAAGGTTGAACTTATTACCTTTTTAGATTCACAATTATTAATAGTTTTAATTAGATCTACTAGTAATTTTTCGTTTGTTAACTCCTTAAAATATTTAATTTCAGGGATAAACTCTAGGATATCTTCAATATTGAATGAAGTATCTGGGAAATATTCTTCCATACTCCATTCAACTACCTCTTTTAAATTTGCATATAATTTGTCTTGATTTTCATAGCTAGAAACAGCATGTGATACAATTGAATTATGAATATAAGCCGCTTGTTCTACGGTTCTTATTTCATTTTGTTGTTTAGCGTCATCTGAGATTACAGAAGGCATTATTGTCATTAGTAGTATGAGGGCAATTCCAGCTCCAAATATTTTCTTATTATCTATTTTCATATTAATTCACCTATAAAAATAATTGTGGCTTTATGACTTTTATATACCTTATTTGAAAATTTTCGAATTAAAAAAAGAAAAAAGAGATGTTTTAATCACAACAATCTTCAACTGGTGGTGGTCCTCCTACAAAAATATAATTGATAATCCACACTGCATCAGAGACATTTACCCCGCCATCACCATTTGCATCACCGACACATAAGGTGTCAGGTGCTGGTCCACCAATGAATACATAATTTATGATAAACACTGCATCGGATACATTGATATTATCATCACCATTTGCGTCTCCACAGAGTCTTGATGAAAATGGTTGTGTCGATGGATAGTTATCGTGGTTGTCTCCACCAGCGATTTCATAATAATTAGGGTATCCGGGGTTTGTTTCAAAATCATCCCAATAATTACCCGTGTCTACTTGGTCATCCCAAATATTATCCGATTCTTCTTCGTATGCATTATAGATATTATTTTGTATAAAATCATTATAGTAAAATTTGTTATCCTCTGATAGTCTGGAATAGATGCCATAGTCATTGTTTTTGATTGTGTTTTGTGAGAATATATTTCCTCCACCCCAGTTAATTTTATACAAATAGATGCCTTTGTTGTTGTATTGTAGGGTGTTTTCAGAGATTGTATTCTCATAACAATTTGTTGAAAAGGATCCAATTATACTAATTGCATTATCTGAATTTGTTGCATAATTGTTTAATATTTCATTTTCAAATGCACTATATAATTCAATCCCCTGACCCTCTAAAAAATTTGATTGTATTATATTGTTATTAGCGAAACTTAGACTCAAACCGTTATCTTCGAGTATATTATTTTCAATCAGATTACCTCCGCATTCTTTTACCATTATGCCTTGTCCATTTTGTCTCAAAATATTATTATTAATGGTTACCCCTGTTGATCCATGTAAGTATATGCCATCATTCAATGGATTTCTATATCCACTATTTTGTATTGTAAAACCAGTTATCGTAACATCATTACTAGTAATTTTGATAACATCTCCATCATATAAACATCCATCAATAATTGTTGTGGTTTTATCATTACCTTGAAGAGTTATAGCTTTATTAATATTTAATGATCCATCATAAATATTAGATTCTGTATAGACACCATCTTTAACTAGAATTGTATTACCATGGTTTGTATCAGAATCCGTTATTGCTTTTCTAATTGTGAAGAAAATCTCTTGCGTATCGATATTTTTAATAGACCCATATGGATGAACAAGAGGATAATTATCGTATAAATTTTGAATGGGTAAATTATAAGGGCTATCAATAATACCATCTGAACCTATTTGATCTTGATTTTCACCACTAAATAAATCAAGATCACTATACTCTTCCCAATAATTTCCTCCATTTAAATATCCATTATCAAGTAATACATCATCAGGATCATTATTGTTAAAATGTTCTTGGGGAGAACTACCTGATCCAAATAAAAAATTATTGTTATAAAATCTATTTGAATGACCACCTGAGTTACTCCAACCACTTGAAATACCTATGCTATTTCCTTCTATTGTATTTTTGAAAATATTGTTATTACTTGAACCATAATATGTTGAATAGAAACCTATACCACGTCCATTATTTTTTATTACATTTGAGTATATATTATTTTCATCGGATGTTTCAATTTTTAGTCCAGCACCATTACTGATAATCGTATTATCAAATATATCATTATTATCTCCCCAAATTAATAGTCCATGGGAACAGTTTTTTATAATATTGTTTTGAAAAATATTATTTGAAGATTCACTACATATCCTGATACCTGCAGAATATTCTCCACTTGCATTTTTTATTGTAAAACCAGTTATCTTTACATTATTTGTATCTTCTATATTAATTACTGTCCCTATGTTTCTACCGTCAATTATTGTGTTTTCAGGGCATTCACCTATTAAATCAATTCTTTTATCAATATTGATATATTCTTGATAATAAGGACCACTGTATACTCCGCTGGCGACTGTTATTGTATCTCCATTAATTGCATCATCTACTGCTGCTTGAATTGTTCCATATGGTTGTCCAGTGCGGATATTAATTATACTTTCATCGTATATTTCAATTTGTTTTGTTATGATCTCGTTTTCACTGCATGAGATAGTATCTTCAATAACTAGGGTTATAGTATAGATAGCTCTTTCTGAATAGATATGTGATAGTGTAACAGTCTGTGCTTGGTTTATCCAATTAGAGTGGATATCCTCCGTATTATCCCCCCAGTTAACATGGTATTTATATGGTGCTATTCCACCGCCGAAATCAATTTGAAATTCAAGATATGTATTTATTTCAGCGGAGCCCGGGCCGTCTAATGTCCCCCAGAGCGCCTCTTTTATAATAAGTATTGATGCAGAATCAGATTGTGGATTGAGTGGGGGTTCCTCATATCTATTTTTAACATAAACAGTCACCGTATATTGGAGATTATTTTCTAATTGAGGTAATGTGTATACATGTTCAACACTATTGGAATCAATCCAATCTGTGCTTGATCCATCCCCAAAATCCCATTTAAACGAGTAAATACCACTCCCACCAACAGCAGAGGCGGTAAAAATAATTTCTTCGCCCTCCAACTGATAGCAAAATGGCACATCAAGATAAACTGATCCTATCTCAGAGGGGATTATTTCTACCTCATAGGTTGCTACAACCTGTTGATGACAATTCAAATCATCTTCAACATAGGCTGTGATCGTGTATACCCCAGGATTGTTGTAAATATGAGCTATATCCTGCCATTGCCATACATCATATACATTAACGAGTACGCTTCCATCACCCCAATCTATACTATAATCATAGGGGCCTTTACTACCGTCAAATTGTAATGTAACTTCATATTCGTATCCGGTTTGTTCTTGTTCCTGTCCAGTTATCGTTGCCCATAGTTCATACCTGATGATCTCAACTGGTTCTTCGCAATACGATTTATTATTACTCTCAGTATCTTTAACAGATACATTTACCCAATATTCTTTATAATCAACTTCTGCAGGTAAATTGTAGATATGGGTGATCATATAGCAATCCACACCATTTTCATCTAACCAATCTGTGTTTGCTCCATCACCGAAATCCCATTTAAATTGATAATTTCCACTTCCCCCTACTGCAGATGCTATAAAAATTAACTCCTCATTCATGACGCTCCAATAGCAGCTCCCAAGATATACCTGTAAATCAAAATCAATTCTTTTCACTTTATTTTCAATGTTGTTGTACTCTTTACTCTCAATATCAAATGCAGAGCTGGGTATAATAAACACCGCAACGATGAATACTGCTATTATAGCTTTAAAGACTGTTTTATTCTTTTTTTGTATATTCATATTTACTACCTCCTTAATTTGGCAAAATACAATCACAATTACTCGAAGAATCAACTATTCCGTCTCCATTAGAATCATGTGGCGGTTTCCCACCTATAAACACATAATTGATGATCCATACCGCATCGCTAATGTTGACACTTCCATCGGCATTTGCATCACCAATGCAAAGGGGTTCAGGCGGTTCTCCACCTAAAAATACATAATTTATAATCCATACTGCATCAGATACATTAACTGAGCCGTCTTTATTTCCATCCCCACATATTTTTGCTTCTTTACTTGAAATAGTATAATAGGTTGCTGGGCCACAGTGCCAACTTGTCGCGTATTCCTGTATGCAACGAATGTAATATGTACCTGTTCCGGGGCATTCCCAGATGATTTTTGATGCAACACCTGATCCGCCGTTATCATCTGCTGCTAATTGACTTGTTCCGTCTGTACCAAAAAGTATTAGATATGTGTCGCAGTCAGGTCCAAGATCTGATGTTTCAATAATATATGTTTTTCCCTTATCGGCTTGAAACTTCATCCAATCTTGATCACTTATTTCATCAAAAATATGTAACTGTGAGGGTCCATCAACAGATAATACAGTTGCAGATCCATACCAATCATCAGTTTCATATTCATCGGATAAAAATTTTTGTAAGAATTCATCCCATTGAGTTGCTGAAGAAAAAAGTAGGTCATTGTAATTTATTTCGTAGCACATACCATTTTTATTTCGTTCAAAATAAATCGCTATCCCATGAGCATCCTGATAGTTTGTCGGTATTGGATTTGCTATACACGCGGCATCTATCGCATTCTTTACCTCTTGGGCTGCTGCAACTAAGTCGGTATCGTTAGGGATATAATTTTGTATGTTATCGACAAAATCCCATAGATCAATGTGATCAGTGTCCCCGTCACATGAATCAACCGAGCCTAATGTATAGCAGAAAGTTTGCACTACATCTCTTGCATCCCATATCTGCGGATAGTATTCGTATACTGCTTCAGATAGAAGATTTGAAAATTGATTTACTTTACCAACGAGATCAGCATTTGTCATAGTTTCACTGTCAAAAGCGGATAATGGTTCGTCATACACGTTGACATAGCTTTGAGTAATTTCTGTGGCAAAAGACGCCGAAGTCTGCATTGGATAACCCTTAAGTTGTTGTAAGATCAAATCGTATTCCCATCCATCGATACCCTCTGTTTCCTCGCTTCCGATGTATATTTTTGCTGTCTCACCTAGCTCATAATAGTTTTCAATCATTGCCATAACACATGCATCAAACCCAAGTATATCTAAATCATCACCTCCGAGAGTGTTTTGAATGAGCTGAGTTGATATTGTATTCATAGCATCTCCAAGCTCATTTGTTGTTAACCAATCATTTCCGTTGGTTGCATCCCAACATATACCTTTATGGGTCGTTGTGCGTTTACCCCAACCGGTTCCATGATCCCAAAGAATAAGGCAATACCTGCTAGCAGGATATTCACCGGTTGCCCAATCCACAAAATCAACTAATGTCTGAGGATCGCCCATATTTGCTTCTGCAATATCCATAATTGCACTACCTGGGTCTGGGGTCATTCCCTGCTCGATCTTATATCGTTTCGTTGTTATCCAATCAGAATACGTGTTGTCATATCCAGCAGTACGATCTAATTGTACAACAATGTTAACCACATTATTTGATCCAACAGATGCCATCTCAAGAAAATCATCAATACCCGCGCCTTCCAGATTGTTATCTGCAGCAACATAGACCATGAAGGTCCACTCGGGGATACATTGAATATCATAATCAACTGATACAACTGGGTAACTATGTATTTTTAATAGTCGATGATCTTCCGCGCCTAAAGTCCAGATAGATGGATCATCTGGCCCCCAATGGCAACTTGTATGTGCAGCAATTTCATCTTCACCAAGATATAATGCAGCATGATCCCAGGTTCCATCATCTGTCCAATCATAAATAATCACATCGCCCTGTTCCATATCAGATATCGATGTGACCTCTGTTGCTATTCCGTTGTCAATGAGCCAGGTGCCGAGATCTGAAGCGGAACAAATACCATACCCTGGAGAACCGGTTGTATCAAGCATCAAACCCCCACCGAGATTATGAGGTTCACTTCCAATACAACATGATACGAAATGCGCACAATCATTTCCATCCATCCCTACAATATTGGTTCCTAATGGAAGCTGATCACACCCATACTCTGTATAAAAATACCCGTCACTACATACTTTATCCCAGTAGTTTTCAGCATAGGTATAGGCTGCTTGACGCGCAGCGATATCTGTTTCTCCTTCATCAAAATCAAAGTATTCAGTATCATAATTATGCCAGGTGTTACAAATGGGGCATAACCATTGTGTTTGAATTGAATGAATGCCCGCTCCAATATCATAAGTTCTTGAATAATACGCATTAGCTTCAGCAGTAAAAGCATCGGGTATACCATCGACGAGGATTTCCATTTGCACTGGTGTTCCATAGCTGTTTTTACCAGTGATCTGAATGGTATATGGGGATTCACATTCATATATGGTCAAATACGTATCAGTATTGCTACCGGGATAAACGGTAATATCCTGTACGTTTTGATGGGTAACACCACAGTCATACCACCCAACTGCTGCTTCATAATTAGTTCCTGCGTCCTCCGCCTCAACAGTGTAAGGGCCGTAATAATGTGGTCCACCGGGGGGTATGGTTACGCTATCCATGTCTGTGGTATCTATAAATAACAATGCATCTTGAGATTCACTTTTTTCATTTTCAATATAGAAACTCACAGTTCCACTGTTGTCAAGCTCCTTATACGCCTCAATATTATCAAGATATACCCCCGTTCCAACATTCCCATCAGTATTACTGGAAAATCCAAAACTAATCAGTAACTGATTGCTCGATCCGCACGGATTACCCATGTTAGGAATTGTGGTGAGATCAATTTCTTTTGACGACCATTGCCCATCTCCTGCAGACCATAAAGCACCTAGATACCAATTCATCCCATAATCTGGCGAAGCATAAAACATAAACCAATCATTCATAGCCATCTCCGCCCAATAATCAAAGCTCACTGCAGCATAAGTTGCATCACTAACATCAAGTGGTATGGTTAAATCCATCCAACAATACATATTTTCTGGATACGGTGGAGCATCCCATGCATCAAAACCTGCACCGGCACAATAACAACTGTACGATCCGGATTGTGGGTTGGTAAAGCTTCTATCCCAGTATGCATTAGCATAATCATATTCACAATAAATATCCCAGATGTTACACCAATCTGAACCTTCGAAATCAGTTTCAATAAGGCTAACAGTATTAGTAGTCCTCTGAAATACATTATCCTCTTCTTTACCGGTTTGGTATGTATTGGGTGAGTTGAAATTCGATGAACTCACTTTTTCTCTAATCGCACTATCAATTTGTTGTAATTTCGAATTTGTACTTGTGATATGGTTTTCCTGCGACAAACAATCATAAGATTCATTTGAATTTTGTTCATTTGCAAAAACGCCTGAGCCAAGTGTCGATAACAGCAAACCGGCAGTAATTAGAACTGTTAAACTTGACTCGAGTATGTGATTCATACTTCCCTTTGTAGGCATATCGTCCACCAAGAAAAAAATTCAATATATTTTATATAAATACTTTATTTGGAAATTTTCGAATGAGAAAGATCAACAGTTAAATAAAAATATTTTTTAATCAGCAATTACGGGAAAAGGCTTGTGATCAGGAGCAGGTCCTCCCATACATCTACCATTTTGAAGACACATAGCCATACAAAACTCATGTCCTGCTTTATCCTTTTTTATATCGATATAATCACAACAAAGTGCACAATTAAACACATCGTTGGAAAGGCTAAAGTACACATTTTTTTCTTCAGGTACATTGCATTTTATTTGTTTGTGTATTGCTCTTTCCTCGCCAGAAATAATTGAGGTCAGTGCTAGTCCGGTTAGTAGGATAACCGCTCCAATGCTTATAATTTTAATTTCTATGTTTGTTTTCATGATTTACCCCTACCCTAAAATTTTATATTTTTTTATTATATAAATATTATTTGTAAATTATCGAATAAGGGTATGCTGCCCTTAAACAAGTTTTTAGTTGCAGCAATCTTCAACAGGTGGTTCGCCGTCAACCATTATATAATTTATGATCCACACGGCATCTGAAATATTAATACTTCCATCACCGTTAGCATCAGATAAACATATTGGGTTTACCTCTGGTGTACCTGTAAAAATGTTATAAATAATACAAACCGCATCGGTTATAGATAGTATTCCATCATAATTTGCATCACCACACAGATATGACGGCTGCCAATTTGCATCACTCACATGAGAATATCCATTTGGCAGGTTATAATATCGAGCATAGCCATCAAGACCATCTGCATCACCTACATTCCAATCAACAACATTCCAGCCGGGGTTAAAAGCTGGTCCACTAGCTGCCTGATTCCCAACGCATGTTTCTAAACCTGGTACAGTACAACCAAGAGAATGCACCCAGGGATACCCCCAGACCATATTTGCAGCAAGCCAACTCATCTCAGGATTCACGGAGTAATCATAAAAATCCGGCTCTGAAATAACTATCACGCCGTCAAAGTCGGTGCTATCTGCATCAATAATCTGACCCGGTGGTATGAACACGCCCGTTCCATCTACTGTCTCATCAACCTCTGGAACAAAACCTAAATATGCTGAAGGAGACACCGCATTCCAAACTCCACAAATCGGGTAACTTCCATGTGATCCTTCACCAGATCCAGTACCATAAATAGTTGAAACAGATCCATGTCCACCGACAAAAACCACTGGATGCGTGCCATCAAGAATATAACAATCAAACACAGACGGATTTTCTGTCTGCATAATTTCTGCTACATAATAATAATGATGAAAATAATAGATTACACGGTCAATCTCTGTAGTCGCTGGAATCCCCGAGGTTATTACCACATTAATATGTTCCCAATCCCCCTCATGATTATTAACAAAATCATTAAAAGGATAGTAAAACCAGTATTGAATCACATAATCGCAATCAGATACAAACAAATGAGCATACACCGTATGATCATAATACGAACCCGGCTGACACCATGCATTCCCATAGTGATACGCATCATACCAACCACCCGGCTGATCATAATACCCATCACTCACCGCAGGGCCACACCCTGAATCTGGACCTGCATAATCAAAATGTCGAAGACAAAAATAATCATACTCCGGCCCACAAGGTGGATCACACCAAGTAACAGTTTCAAATAAAGCCCAACAGTCAAACTCAGAATAATCAACATTAACAAACGAAAAAGGTCCATGCTCACCAGCATACCCACCCGTTGTCCTATGATATGGTGATAACCATATTCTATCGGTTACAATCTCTACTGGCTCAGGAGCAACACCTTGATCACCAGAATGCAACACCAAACTTGGACAGAACATCTCAGCAAGCTGTTGCTCATAACAATCAATAAACCCGTTTTGATCTTCATCCTCCGGGTTAAATGATACCGTCACCGTTTTCCCCGCAGACCATCCACTTTTAAGACCATGTTCATCCCGTGCCTGAGCTTTAATAATAAATACCCCTGATGCTGTCCAGGTGTACGATGCTTCTGCAATTCCGCCTGAGGGCTTGAACTCCGTCCAGCTTGATATCACTCCGTCTCCCCAATCAAATCGGTATTGAATATCATCCAAATTTGGATCAGAACTAAATGTATCATATGATACCGGTGTATACACGTAGAC
>CAZRMY010000041.1:10065-14078 GCA_964601295.1 uncultured Thermoplasmatales archaeon
GACACAAGATGGTCCTTCGGGGTAATGCGGTGTTTCTGGCGGATAATTTGTGGGCGGCTCCGCAAACGAAACAGACGTCAGATTCACCCATAATAACATCAGCATACTACTATAAACTACTAACATACTCTTATGTTTCCTCAGCATAAGTATACCTCCCCAGGTACTTCCTCACGTTAGAATATATAAATACATATTATTATTAAATAATTTCTGAAATAATTAACATAACAATAACTAATATTCCATTACTTCCCCTTATCAATCATCTTAAAAATAGATGGAAGATGAATAGTATACGATCCATCCTTCTGAATAATAATTGGTTCTTTTTCAAGTAGCCCTTTCAAATCAATAGAGTACTCCCCGGGCTTTTCAATATCAATGGTCTCAGGCTCATGCGAACGATCACTTTCACGCCCTAGCTTATCCAAAATCTTCTGACGGTACTCGTCATCAATAGGTTCAAATTCGTCTTTATCCTGTAGCAACTCATTTGAAGTGTCCTCAGAAAGCTGCTCTACAACCTTCCGTATCTCTTTTGATTTCACTTTCACTCGTTTACTTGAAGACTCAAAAACATCCGGGTTTTTCTCACCAATTAATTCCATTATTTGTGAGGAAATATCTTTTTCTACATCACGGCTAATAAGCGTACGTTCTTCCTGTGAAAGTGGTTCTTTTGTATAAAAAAAACGATTACCACCGCACTCTGGACATCCTTTTAACAGCTGGGAGGATCCCTCCTCAAATACTAACCCACATTTTAAACATTGATGTGGCATTGGTTAGCCTGCTCCTGATTTACCTGAGATGATCATGGTTTCAATCGAGTCATTATCTTTATGTATAGTTTTCAGTAGATCAGCAGGACCAATTATGGTCATACGTGGTTTTCTAATAAGCCCCAAAACTCGTTGGAAAAAACTGATTTTTTCTTCACCGTATCCTTCCATTTCAATACCGATAAAAGTGTCATGATCAATTTCTTTCATCGTGGTTTCAATTAATGATGCCTGTTCGATAGCAGTTAATCCACATTCAAGTACGAGTATGCGTCCTTTTTTAACTTCATCGATAATAAAATCTAGTTTTTCCTCTGAAGAAAGATTATCGAGTTTCTGCCGTGAAATTAAATTAAATGAAATAGCATTGTTTTTAGGTTTTTTTGCCATCACTGTTCACCTCGTTTTTTCTGAGCTTTTCTTCTTGAGAAATGTTTTACCATTGTGGAGTATAGATTATCAGTATTGTACCCAGTTAGTGCGCTAATTGGTATTACGGGATGCTGGGGAAAGGCTGATTTTAATGTTGCAGGGCTTGCTTCATCAGCATCAATTTTATTTGCGGCTATTAAAATCGGTAAATTACGTGCTTCGAGATTACCGATGATCGTAACATTTACCTGGGTGAAAGGATCCTGGGTTGCATCCATCACTAGTACTACACCATCGATATCTTCAAGCCAGCGTATTGCTTCTATAACCCCTTCGGTTGCTTCTTTTGCGCGACTGCGTGATTCCTCCCGGGTCATGCCATAGGTTTTCATGAAATCTTTAAAATCGATTTTTGTTGCGATACCGGGTGTGTCAACAATATCCATGAATAGTGATGATCCTCCGTCTTCGACTCTGATATCATGTTTCCATTTTGCGCGTCGTGTCTCATGTGGGATTTCAGAGACACTCCCCATGATATCCCCGGTCCAGTCACGGAGTATACGGTTAGCAAGCGTGGTTTTTCCAACGTTTGGTGGCCCATAAATACCGATACGTGCGTGTTTTTTACCAAAAATCTTTTGTATCATTCGAGAAAATTTAGACTGTCGTAATCTACTTAATATGCCCATCCCACGATTCCTCCTGGAGTACTCGGAATTCTGTTGTACAAAAGGTATCATTAAAGTGCTTTATTAGTTTAGTGGTTTTTTATTTAAACCAGCTTAAAATAATCGGGGTTATCAGTCAATTGCTTATTTTTTTTGTTTTGTAGGAAAAAACAATAACCCTTAAATAATAACATAACCATATTGCCTACAACGATTTGTTTGGTTGGGAGACTTTATTATGGCTGAAGAAAAAGTTGAAAATGAAAAAAGTGAACATGTTGATGATTTCCTCCAACGCCTTCAAGACGCTTCACATGAGCTTAACAATATTAAAACGTCTTTTTCCAAAGGGATGGATGATCTTAATAAGATTCAGACGATGTTGAATCTTGAGGGTGTTGGTAAGTTTTCTTCGATGATGGAGGAATTTGAGCGGCGTATTGTGGAATCTGAGCGTCGGCGTCAGGAGGCTGCAGCGGGTGCACAGAAATACAGTGAAGAACTGGAGAAAGAAAAAGAGCGACTGATGAAACTGTGGGATGCATATAAAAACCAGGAAGAAGAACTGTCGACTACTGAGAAGAAAACCACAAATCTTGAAGAACGTGTGCAGAAAGTCGAAGAGGAGAAACAGCAGATAGAATCTGATCTTAGTGATCGTATTAACACGCTCACCGCGAAATTACAGGAAAACGAACAACAAATGAAAGAAATAGATACCTATAAACAAAAAATGGTGGAATACGAGAGTAATCAATCAAATATGGAGAATGATTTGCAGACGTTACAGAATCAACTGCAGAATAAAGATGAGACAATTAAATCCTTAGAAGGTGAAGTGCAGAATCTTAAGGAATATGAAGGGTACGCTGAATATAAAGCCAAATATGATGAAATCAACAAAGAGTATGAGAAAGAAAAAGAACGGCTTACGAAATTGTTTAAACTGTATGAGGAAACTGAAGCAGAATGTAAACGTCTCCGTGGTGAATTGCAGAATTGGCAGCAATGGTATGATTCTAACGCGGATGTTTTTGATAGTTTCAATAAATTACTGAGATCAGCGGATCATCTTCGTAAGGAAACCGCTGAATTACAGGCTGCCTCAGAGTCTGAAGAACCTGAGAAAACTGAGAAAAAACCGAAAAAGAAGCTCTTTAGGAAATCCTAGACCGCTATCTTCTCTTTTTTTATTCTAACGTAATCGTGCTAATACCTTGTTCATCTTCTTTTACTGTGATTGTGTGTTCCATGTAGTCCTTGATTTCATCGACATGGGTTATCACAAAAATTTGTCTGAGGTTGCTGGAGAGATTGTTCAACGCGTGGATGATGTTATGTCGTCGTAGTGTATCTTGTGAGCCAAAGATCTCATCAAGTACGAGTACTTGGAACAAGCTGCCCGCGCGATCGGTGATAACTTCGGATATTGCAAGTCGAAGGCAGAGGTTTGCAAGGTCTTCTTCTCCACCGGAAAATCGATCTATTTTGTAGGGTTCTCCATCGTCGTAGATGAGTAGGTTATAGTTTTCGTCTAATTCGATTTCATGGTATTTTCCGTTGGTTAGTTGTTCAAAAAGCTCAGATGCGTATGATGCAAGCATCGGCCGTATCCTTGAGATAAGGTATGTGCGAAATGAGGTCATAACTTCGTCGAGAGTGCGGAGTTTTTTTACTTGTTCTTTTTCGGAGTGTATCTTTTTTTTGTATGTTTCCAGCGTGGTGATATCTTTTTTTATGGTGCTGATGTTTTGATCAATTAATTTGAGTTCTCCCTGGATTTTTTCGCTGTTTATTTGTTGTTCAGTGAGCTTCTCGCGTTCTTGTTTGAGTGATTTTTCTAGTGTTTCTACTTTTTTGTATGCATGCTGTAGGTTGGTTTGGGTTTTTTTGTATTCCTCTGCGTTAAAGGATATATGTTGTAGCTCTTGGAGTTGTTGTTCGAGATGTGTTTTTTCTTGTTGTTCTTTAATGAATTCTTCTTTGAGGTCGTGGATGCGAGTGGTTATTTTTTCGTGTTCAATGAGTTGGTTTTGTAGATAGGCGTGTTTTTTTTGGAGTGCTTGTTTTTCGCGTTTTTTTTGGGTAAAATGTGTTTCTGTTTCAGTGATTTGTTGGTTGAACTGAGTGATTTGGTGGTTTTTATCAGTCATGATGGTGGTGAATTGTTCAAGGAGGACGTCAT
>CAZRMY010000042.1:0-13867 GCA_964601295.1 uncultured Thermoplasmatales archaeon
GAAGATCCTCGCCACATTGATTATCAAATTATAGGTGATAAAAAAGGTCATATCATTCATTGTTATGAACGTGAATGTAGTGTGCAACGGCGACATCAAAAACTTATCGAGGAGACGCCTTCATGTGCGCTTACTCCCAAGTTACGTGAAGAAATCGGCAAGCAAGCAGTGCTTGCTGCAAAAACCGCAGGGTATTATAACGCGGGTACCTGCGAGTTTATGTTTAAAGATGGAAAATATTATTTCCTTGAAATGAACACTCGGCTGCAGGTAGAACATCCTATAACAGAGGCGACAACCGGTGTAGATCTAGCCCGGGAGCAACTGCGTGTAGCATCAGATCTTGAGCTTGAATATGAGCAAAAGGATATTCATCCCCGAGGTCATGCAATTGAATGCCGGGTTAACGCTGAGGACCCATTGAATAATTTTATGCCCGATCCCAGTAAAATCATCCGATACGCTGAGCCAAGCGGTCCGGGTATACGGATAGATTCAGGTGTATATCAAGGGTTTACCATCCCACCATTTTATGACTCGATGATAGCTAAATTGATTATTTGGGCAGAAGATAGAACGCGTGCAATAGAACGTACCAAACGAGCACTCTGGGAGTTTCAAATAGGTGGTGTACGTCACAATATACCGTTTCATCAAGTAGTAATGGATAACCCTCAGTGGAAGTCGGGTAAATATGATACCAGTTTTATTCCTCGGTATAAAATCCTTGATCAAGTAGTCAAACATGTTCAAGAAGCAAAAGCTCAATCATCAACACCTAAAACTGCTGCTGCAATGGCAGCAGTTCAGGCAGTAATTATTGCAGCAAACAATAAGTGACCTTTACAATTATTTTCAAATTTTTTACCAATAATTGAGAGAATGTAGGAAAAGCCCTACATATCAAATGGATTTTCAGCAGGATTCTTATCAAATTCTATCCATGGAAAAGCAATAAATCCTAATAATACAATTCGCCCACGGATTTTTTTACTACCTAAGCCGTTATAATCACTCCAGTAGTTTTCATTCCATGTATTCCTCGATCGCTTAAATAGATCATAAAAACGCTTTTCAATAAGGCCATTTACGCCATTATCAATTAAATTATTTCGTTGAGAATTAGTATCTGATTCTTTATTATAGATTCCGATTTGATTTTCACTAATTTCACTATCCACAATATCGACATTACTCGATCTATATGTCTCTACTCCAACGTCATTGTTTGAAATATTATTTCTTGTTAATTGGATACCACCTGTAAGTGACAAACCAATACCTCGCCCCCCATTATTTTCTATTGAATTATCAATAATATGTACACAATATGAGGGATTCTTAATATATATTCCATCATAAGTATTGTCTGAAATAATATTATCACGTATATAAATATTAAAACCAACTTCCATATAGATACCTGCATAATAATTTCCTGAAATAACATTCTCAGATATTTTACAATTTTTACTACAAAACGTTATTCCAGCTGTTCCATTAGTAATAAAAAAATTATTTACGCTAATATCCGGTGCAAAACATGTAATAGTGCTGCTTCTGTTACAACCAATAATTTTTGTAGTTAAAGAACTTTGACCTATTAGATCAATTGAGTTATTAATGTAAAATGATTCATAATATTCACCTGAATAAACAAAAACTGTATCATTATCAACTGCATCATCAAGTGCACTCTGAATAGTAGAATAATTACCAGGTCCACTACCCCCAACATATAATGTAGTACCATCAACTGTTAAAGAATTTTTTTTAACTACCGCTGCTGATTGAACACCTATAGACGACAAAATAAGCACACTAACCAGAAAAACACTAGCCCCAAGTTTACGTACATACTGTTTTTTCATCATTATCCCCCAAACACCTATTATTTTAATAAATGACCATATATAAATTTTATTTTTATTTTTTCGAATAAACAGCAAAAATAAAAAAAATAAAAAAAATGAGAGATTACTTGTGGATTAAATCCAACGAAGTAAGCTCCTGAGAAAGTTTATCAACCGCAAGTGATACATCATCAATTTTACGTGCGCCTGTGCACACAATCTTCCCGGATCCAAACAGCAACATTGCAACTCTGGGCTCGCGAATACGATACACCAATCCCGGGAACTGCTCAGGTTCGTATTCAACATTTTCAAGTCCCAACGCCATTGCAACTTCATTAAGGTTTAGTTCACCGCCAAGATCAGAAATCGCCACAATATTCTGTATAACAATCTCCGGATCTTTAAAAACTTCTACATCAAGTTTCTTTAATTTCTCAGCGATAATATCAATCGTGGTTCGCACATCTTCAATCTTTTTTGCACCAGTACAATTCGCTTTCCCACTTCTAAACAGTAACGTTGCTGTCTTCGGGCTATCCAACCGGTACACAAGACCAGGGAATTGTTCAGGTTCATACTCTGCTTCTTCAAGAGACTGTGCGATAACATCTAGATCAAGTTTCTCTGCAAAGGATGTCGACGCGACAATATTTTCTACTATTACTTCTGGCATACGCTTCTTATTCCTCCTTTTGTTCTTTATCTAATATTCCTAATGACGAAAGTTTCTCCGTCATTTTATCATAAGCTACAGTGATATCATCTGCCTGTACTCCAGTGATAACCATTTTACCAGAGCCAAAAAGAAGTATCACTGCAGTGGGATCATCCATTCGATATATCAAACCTGGAAACTGTTCAGGCTCATACTCGATGTTCTCCAAACCCATAAGCTGCGCTACCGTGCCAAGATTCAAATTACTGTGCACATCACCACTGGCAACCATGTTCTGAACTTTCACATCTAACTTACTGTTGATTTTTTGACCAGTATTTTTAATTTTAGCGCATATTTTATGCAACGCTTGATCAACTTCATCCATAGTTTTTGCACCAGTACACACAAGTTTACCAGTCGAAAACAATAGCACTGCAGTTTTAGGTTCAGTAAAATGAACGATCAAACCCGGGAACTCATCAGGATCATACCGAGACCCCTCAATAGCAGTTGACAACGTATTGAGATCTAGTGTACCCGCAATATGCGTGGAGACCACAATATTCTCAATATGTATATCTGCCATTTATAAACGTTCCCCGGGCGAAGTATATAAAGGCTTTATATAAACATTTCGCTATCTTCAGAAGGGAAAAACAGTATTTCTACCAGACTTTGTCAATATCAATATCTACTTCGTTTTTCTTACTGGATTTTTCCTTTTTTGGTTCTTGGGTAATCCGATCAAGGATCCCACGGACTTCATCTGTTTTATCATCAATCCGTCGTTCACAGCTTGCTACTACCAGCTCACCGCGGGTTTTTTCGATTAAATTACGTACCATGTCCTGTTTTTTCTTAATGGGTACTAACCCATTTGGATAATCAAACCGGATGATATACTCATAAATTCGTTCCATATATCTGAGGTAATTGTTAGCATCATCAGAGTTACCCTGAAGCATAAAATCTAATGCACCCCGGCGCAGTTCACCAACGACATCGCATAACCCTAGGAGATAGGCGCTATATGTTGTCTGAAGAGAATCTGGATCAGGGAGGTTTTCATCTTGAATGATACTATAGAAACATTGTGCTTCAACGTATTCTTGCGCTGCGTTTTCAACATAGCCTGCATGATAGACATCAGGATAATTTTTGGTAAAATCAGTAAGCTGCGTAATTTGTTTGGCAGCCTGCGAAATATGTTTTTTTGCATCGATATGTTTTTTTTGATGTAATTGTTGAATTGCTTTACGGCAAGCGATGATAATATCACGAGATGAACGCAACGCTTTTTCTCTTATTTTGTCTTTAGCATCAATATGTTTCTCAATTTTGTCGATGATAGTGTCGATATTATTCATCGCTGTAACAAATATCACGCTCCGCGTAATTATACTTTTTGTACAGGTTTCATATACGATTTATTCACCCAATGATCCGGTGTGCCACCACCGAGTACTTTATTTATCTGCTCCGCACAGACGGCCCCTGCCTTGATTTGCCCTTCCTTAGTATTTGCTCCAAGATGCGGAGAAAGCACAACAGCATCAAGTTCAAGTAACGGATTATCTTTAGTGATCGGTTCAGTTTCAAACACATCTACTGCAGCACCTGCGATTGATTTGTTTTTAAGCACAGTGTATAACGCGTCTTGATCAACGACACCGCCCCGAGAGCAATCAATAAGATAGGCAGATGGTTTCATCAGAGACAGTTTTTCTTTGTTTAGCATATGATGTGACTTGCTAGTATGGGGTAGGTGTAATGAAACATAATCTGCCTGGGAAAGGAGTTCATCTAGACTAGCAAGTGTGGCGCCGATTTTTTTTGCTTTTTCACCGGTACAATGTGGCGAGTATACAAGCACAGTCATACCAAATGCTTGAGCCAGCTTAGCGGTGGTCTGTGCGATGTGCCCCGAACCGATAAGACCAAGTGTTTTTCCATGAAGTTCAGTTCCTTTCAATTGTTTTTTAATCCATTCTCCTTTTTTCATGGTGGCATCTGCTTTGGTAAGATGACGTGCAAGTGACAACATATGCCCGATTGCAAGCTCAGCGACACTCACAGTTGCACCAGTGGGAGAGTTTACCACCGTGATTCCGTGGTCCCCAGCGGTTTTAATATCAATATTATCCACGCCGATCCCAGCACGGCCGATTACCTTCAGATTTCCTTGTGCTCCTGCGGTTACCACCTCGGTAGTTACCTTGGTTCTACTGCGGACCATTATGGCATCATATTTCGAGATTTCTTTGAGCAGAGTTTCTGCATCCATTTCATCAAAGGTAACGGTGTGACCTGCATCTTTTAATTTTTGAATCGCTTCTTTGGGTGAAACATCGGTTATTAACACGTTCATAAATACTACCCCAGGTACCAGGAACAAGCAGGATTATAAAAAATTATTTATGCTGAAATCATCCGAAAATTCGCACCAGGGTACTGTGCTTTGGAAGCGAGTCGCTCTTCGATACGTAATAACTGATTGTATTTTGCGTTTCTATCACTGCGTGCAGGGGCACCTGTTTTTATCTGCCCTGCGTTAGTACCCACTACAAGATCAGCAATAAAGCTATCCTCTGTTTCCCCACTGCGATGACTCACCACCGCGGTCCATTTGGTATTATGTGCCATTTTAATAGCTTCTAACGTTTCGGTAACGGTTCCTATTTGGTTGAGTTTTATCAAAACCGCATTAGCGGCGTGTAGTTCAATTCCTTTAGTAATACGTGTGGTATTGGTAACAAAAAGATCGTCACCAACAATTTGCATGCGATCACCGAGTTTCTGCATCATCTCAGCCCAAGACTCCCAGTCATCTTCAGCAAGTCCATCCTCAATACTTACAATGGGATATCGTTTACAGAGATCAGCATAAAAATCAACCATCTCACCACCAGTATATTGCTTGGCACCAATTTTGTATATACCATCATAAAAAAACTCACTAGACGCAGGGTCTAACGCGATTTTCATCAACCCAGAATATCCTGCAGTATCCACTGCTTTAATCATTAAATCCAATCGGGTATCCACAGACTCTATTTGAGAGGGAGCAAATCCTCCTTCATCACCAATTAATGTTGCACCTGCACCCCACTGTTTTTTCAATAATTTTCCGAGATGATGATAACTCTCAGATACCATACGAATGCCTTCACAAAAAGAATCAGCACCCGTGGGCATCAGCATGTGCTCCTGAATTGAGTTCTCCTGCCCAGCATGTTTACCTCCGTTAATCACATTGCACATGGGAACGGGCAATATTGTTGGGTGAACACCAAACAGATCACCAATATACTCATAGATTGGCACATGTTGAGCAGCAGCCCCTGCTTTAGCAACCGCTATAGAAACAGAAAGAATTGCGTTAGCACCAAGTTTTTCCTTGTTCTCTGTACCATCAAGCTCCAGCATTGTGCTATCTATCTCCTGCTGCTGTATGGCATCCATCCCTTCAATCTCTGGTGCGATAGCCTTGTTAACATTATCAACTGCTTTTTGTACCCCTTTCCCTAGATACCGTGATGTATCATTGTCGCGTAATTCAAGGGCCTCATGCTGACCCGCACTAGCGCCACTGGGGACTATCGCCCAAAACAAACCATCAGTGGTAATTACTTCAGCTTCAACGGTGGGATTTCCTCTCGAATCAAGTACCTCACGAGCATGTATTTTTAATATTTTTGACATAACAAATACCCTCACAACAACCCTATATAAAGCAAGTAGGATAAAACCCTTTAGCTGTAATAAGGTATACAAAATTGTGTGGGGACATGAAATATGTCCAACCTTTTGTAGTTATCATGAATGTCATATGATAACAACAGAAAGAACATAGGTCCTGTCCTAACACAATAAGGCATAAAAAATGTTTATAGAAACACTTAAGAATACTCAACAGCTATTTGCCCTACTGGAGGTATCATATGTTAGAATATGTAGCTGGTATAATAGCACTATTTTTGATTATACTTCTTGCTTCAGCGATACGTATCATGGCAGAATACCAGCGAATAGTTATATTTCGGTTAGGCAGATTACTCGGTGTTAAAGGACCTGGGCTTGTGTTCGTTATACCAATAATCGATAGTATAATAAGACTAGATTTACGAACACGCGTTATCGATGTACCAAAACAACGTGTGATAACTGAGGACAATGTAACTGTGGATGTTGACGCAGTAGTTTATTTTAGAATAGTAGATCCCCAGAAAGCCGTGGTGGAAGTACAACGATATGATGTCGCAACGAGTCTTCAAGCACAAACAACCCTACGAGATGTACTCGGCCAGCAAGATCTTGATGAACTACTATCAAATCGAGAGGAACTCAACAAAAGCCTGCAAACCATCATCGATCAAGCAACAGACCCCTGGGGAATCAAAGTATCCGCAGTCACCATACGAGATGTTGCAATACCAGATGAAATGCTACGAGCAATAGCTAAACAAGCAGAAGCAGAACGAGAGAAACGATCCCGAATCATTATTGCTGAAGGAGAATTTCAGGCATCACAAAAAATGCTTGATGCTGCAAAGCTCTATGAACAGGCACCCACTGCGCTTCGTCTACGAGAACTGCAGACATTAGCAGAGATCGCTCGTGAAAAAAACCTTATCGTGGTACCTGGCGGAGATCTTGGGAAAGTAGCAGGTATAGCAAAAGCAGTAAACACACCCGCTAAAAAATGAAACTGAAACAACTTTGTTTCTACTTTTTTTTTCTTTTATTACTTCTATCTACAGTAAATAATGCATCAGCTCAATCGGCATCTGAACCTAGTATTTTACTTGTCGAAATAACAGATACCATAAACCAGGCAACCGTTGAAATTATGCAGGAAAGCCTGCAGGAAGCAGAAAACAGAAACGCGGAAGCCGTGTTTCTATTATTAGATACACCCGGTGGTGGGTTACAGCAGACATTTGACATTGCTGATCTCATCAAAGAGAGTAGCATACCTATCGTTGGTTTTGTATACCCAAGTGGTTCAGCAGCGTGGTCTGCAGGTACGTTCATTCTCATGAGCTGCCATGCTGCTGCAATGACAGATCATACGATTATTGGATCTGCTCAACCCGTGGAGGTAACGGTAGAGGGAACCCGTCCAGTAAATGATAGCAAAACTATTAACGCACTGGTGTCATGGCTGCAGGAACGCGCAGCGATATACGGTCGGAATACCTCTTTTGTGAAACAGTTTATCACCAAAAATCTGAATGTGAATGAAACACAGGCGTTACAATCGGAGGTTATCGAGTTTATTGCAGCAGATACAGAGTCATTAGCTGCAGATCTTGATGGACACATGGTTATTACTGGTGAAGGCAATGTCACACTGGCAACTGCCGGTGTTGAAACGGTCTATTATACGCCTTCAATAAAGATTCAGATTCAGAAATTTATATCTAACCCTGTGCTGACATCGTTATTGTTTATGTTAGGGATCTTTGCGTTAATATTTGGGATATCTTCTCCAGGGTATGGAGCCGAGGTTTTTGGTGTTGTGGCAATATTGTTATCGTTAATCGGTTCAGGTTTTACGCTATCTGCATTAAGCATAATTTTTATAATTATGGGATGCGTTCTACTTTTAATTGAAGTATTTGCTACACCAGGTTTTGGTGTCATAGGAATTGGCGGGATAATCTGCCTTATCGTAGGCTCGATTTTTCTTGTACCAACCTATTCAACCCGTGGATGGATGATCTCTATGGACCTCATAAATACCATTATAATTGTATTAGCAGTAGTCGGAATACTTATGGGCATTTTCTTTGGTTTTCTATTGTATAAAGTGTTACAAATCAGAAGAAAAAAAGCCGCAATCGGTGTGTTCACAGGGGAGACCGGTCGAACAATTGATGATCTGATACCTGGTAAATCAGGGTATATACGATACAAGGGTGAATACTGGACAGCGACATCAAATGAGTTTATCAAAGCTAATACCAAGGTGGTTATCGTCGATAAAGAAAACGAATCATTGCTCGTTAAACCATATGAAAAGAGTAAGAGCAAAGATTAATCAACCCCTTGTTACTTTAACCGTGACAGATTATACATGACTACAAGTGACATAAGCTTTCAGTTTCTCGGCGGCGTCGATGAAGTCGGTAGCTTGGCAATGGTCCTACAAACAGGTGATTTGCATGTACTTTTTGAGTATGGTATGTCACCGGGCAAACCTCCAGCATTTCCCATGCAGGCACCACCCGTTGATCTAACGTTGTTAACGCATGCACATTTAGATCATTCTGGGATGTTACCATTGTTATGCTCCCAGCAGGATACGCAGGTGATGGCAAGCAAGTTATCGCAAAAAATTAGTAGTTTATTGTTTAAAGATTCATTGAAAATTGCAAAGTTTGAAGGATATGCAGCTCCTTTTGATAAAGCAGCTATTAAAGATGCTGAGCATAGTTTTATCGACATAGATGAAAAACAGCTTCGTCATATCGGTGAGCATGAAATACAAGCGCACTCTGCAGGTCATATTCCCGGGTCCTTCATGTATGAGTTACACGGATCGCATCGTGTGTTATTCACCGGGGATATCAATACAATTGACACTCGATTGATGCGAAAGGTTAAACCAGTGAAATGTGACACGCTTTTTTTAGAGGCGACCTATGCGGGCCGTGAGCATCCACCACGAGCAGAATTGGAAAAACAATTTTTGGATACCATTGATGAAGTAGTATCACGTGGTGGTATCGCAGTGATACCTGCTTTTGCTGTTTCTCGGACGCAAGAGCTAGCGTTGATATTGCGGAAATCAGGCTATAACACCTGGCTTGATGGCATGGGACAAAAAGTCGCTAAAATGTTTCTCAGAGATCCTAAGTCGGTTCGTTCACCGAATGAGCTAAAAAAAGCAATAAATAATCTTAATTTTGTGCATTCTGATCATGGACGGAAACTTGCGCTAAAATCCGAGGTTATTCTCACCTCAAGTGGTATGATGGAAGGTGGACCCGTACTATGGTATATGAAACATCTTAAAAATGATCCAAAAAGCGCAGTATTACTCACCGGCTATCAGGTTGAAGGGACTAATGGCCGTCGGTTAATGGATCATAGAAAACTAGATTTCTATGGTGTCAATGAACCAGTGTCTTGTGATCTTCAGTATTTTGATTTTTCAGCACATGCCGGTCATAGTGAACTTATTGAGTTTGCGCGTAACTGTCAACCAGAAAATATCGTTCTGTGCCATAGTGACAACCGTGAACCTCTGGTTAAACCGTTATCTGAGTTCGCCACCGTATACACACCCGCATTAGGTGAACACATCAGCATTTAACGTGCTGCATCCTTGGAGTTTTTCCTATGAAAATAATATATCTAAAAAATAGACATATAAACATTCGTGCAATAAGGTGATATACTAATCTATGACTGAAATGAACCAGCGTCAGAAATATGTGCTTAAACGTAAAATCGAAGAGCTTAAAGCAGCTAAAGGTAAACATACCGAGCTTATATCACTGTATATACCACCCAACAAACAAATATCTGATGTAACCTCCTATCTAAAAAACGAGTTATCACAATCACAAAACATTAAATCTAAAACCACCCGGAAAAACGTGCTATCCGCTATAGAATCAATCATCAGCCGACTAAAATATTTCAAAAAACCACCAGAGAACGGAGTAATCTTTTTTGTGGGACACAAAAGCGTTGGAAGCGATCAAACACAGATGGTAGCCCATGTCGTTGAACCACCACAACCAATAATCACCTTTTTATACCGCTGTGACTCAGAATTCTACACCGAACCCTTAGAAGATATGCTTACCGAACGAGAAATCTATGGATTACTCCTCATCGACCGCAGAGAATGCACCATTGGCATCCTACGCGGAAAGCAAACGGAGCTACTCAATTATATGACCTCTCAAGTACCTGGCAAACATGGCCGCGGTGGACAATCACAGCGACGATTTGAACGACTCACAGAAATTGCTGCACATGAATGGTTTGTAAAATGCGGGGATAAAGCCAGCGAAATATTTCAAAATCAAGAAGGGATAAAAGGTATTCTTGTTGGGGGCTCAGGGCCCACTAAACATTACTTCATCGATGAGGGTTACCTTCACTATGAGGTACAAGAAAAAGTTGTTGACTTATTTGACACGGGTTACACCGACGAATATGGACTTCGTGAACTAGTAGACGTTGCCTCAGATAAACTTACAGATCTAAAGATCTCACATGATAAAAAGTTGATGAAACGTTTCCTCAGAGAAGTTACCAAAACCGAAGGGGGGCTTGCAGTCTACGGTGAAGAACATGTTCGAAAAGCACTCAGTATTGGTGCAGTAGACACCTTATTGTTATCAGAAGAACTACGGAAATGCCGGATAACATTAGAGTGCACCTCATGCAATTACACAAAACAATTAACCATAGAAGAAGAACAACTCGAGGACTATGAGCCACCAGATTGCTCTAACTGTAAAACCTCGGAAACCATGACTGTAACAAAGAAAATTGATCTGATAGAAGAATTATCTGATTTAGCTGAACAGATAAGTTGCACGGTAGAGCTTATTTCACGGGAAAGCGAGGAAGGGGAATCTCTCTATAGAGCGTTTAATGGGATAGCAGGGATTCTACGGTATGCTTTAGAAATATAATAAAAAAAATAAAAAATATTTTTCTCCCTATTATATGGGGTTATTAATGTTTTGTCGATGGTTTTATAAATAATGAAATATATTATTAGTATTGGTAATACATCATGATGTCCAGAGAAGACTTCAAATCATTTATTCCAGATAAAAAAATTATTCCAGAGCTTACGTTAAAAGCGGTGCTGGTCGGTGCTGTTCTTGCTGTTATTCTTGGGGCAGCAAACGCGTATTTAGGCTTATACGCGGGCATGACTGTTTCTGCGGTTATCCCTGGAGCAGTGATGGCTTTTGCTATGCTCCGTCCTTTTAAAGGAACCATTTTAGAAGTCAATATCAGTATGATGGGTGCAGCAGCAGGAGAAGCACTTGCTGCAGGAGTAATTTTTACTATACCTGCATTGGTGCTTCTTGGAACCTGGACTGAAATACAATATGTTGAAACCACAGTAATAGCGTTGCTTGGTGGTGTAATAGGAGTTCTCTGGATGGTGCCTCTCCGTCGTGCTTTGGTTATCAAAACAGATTTGCCATTTCCTGAAGGGGTCGCAGTTGCAGCCGTGTTAACCACTACTGTTGGCGGTGAAGAAACAGCTCAAGAAAGAAAGGAAGCAGGTGGAATAAGTGGAATCTGGCTGCTCATCGGTGTGTTTTTAGCAGCTATATTTAAATTTGGTCAGGTTGGACTAAAGGCATTTAGCGGTGCGATACATGGCTTAGTTAACATTGGGAAATTTAATATCGGTGGTGGAAACAACTCAGGATACTTTTATGGTGGTCTTGCGACATCGCCTGCGCTGTTGGGCGTCGGTTGGATTATTGGGCCAAAAATTGCTTCATTTGTGTTTGTTGGTGGACTTATAGGATGGGTTATTCTTGCACCGCTTATTGCGCTTGCAACTGGGCTGCCAACACCCGTGGGAGAAGAAGCAGTAGCTGATGCTCTGGCCTTAGGAAACGGCAACTGGGCGCTTGGTCAACAAGTCTGGGGGTTCTTTCAGATTTGGGGGAATTATATCAGATATATTGGTGTTGGAGCGATGGTTGTCGGTGGGCTTTATACTATTTTTAAACTTCGTAGTAACCTGGCAAGTGGGTTGCGGGAGGCCATTGTTGGTATAAAAGGCGGTGAAGTTGAAGCAAAGAAGCGAACAAATCAGGATCTTAATTTCAAAACAGTCTTTCTCATGATAGGTGTGCTCACTATACCTGTATTCATCGTGTACGCGCTAATATCAGACATGTGGGCGGTATCAGGTGTTATGGCCGTATTTGCGATTCTTTTTGCGTTTATCGCTAGTGCTATAGCCGGGTATATGGCGGGTTTACTGGGCTCATCTAATAACCCTATTTCAGGGGTAACGGTTTCTGTGTTACTTATTACGAGTCTAATCCTACTTGGTTTTGGATTAACCGGTAATGTTGGCGCATATGGTGTGGCAATACTTATTGCAGCGGTGATCTGTTGTGCCGCAGCTATCTCTGGTGATGTATTACAGTCGATGGCATGTGGCCGTATGATCGGGGCGACACCACGTAATCAGCAGATTGCTGAGATGGTAGGTGTCATTGCTGCAGCGCCTATTCTGGCTTTAGTTATTCAAGCACTCGATCAAGCCTATCGTATTGGGAGTCCTGATCTACCAGCACCGCAGGCGTTTCTTATGTCTGGAATTGTCCGTGGCGTTCTGGGTGGAGATATGGTCTGGCCATTTGTGCTTGCTGGCGCAGTGCTTGCATTCGTGTTAATATTGATTGATTTACCAGTACTACCTGTTGCTATTGGTATTTATTTACCGTTTACGCTGAGTGTCCCTATTTTTGCAGGTGGTATCGTACGTCATATCACCAATCGAACGATTGCGAAACGATATGGGAGCGCTGATACTGAAGAAGTAAGTGATTGGGAGTTAGCTATTAAGAAAACTGGGGTTAAACCAAAAGAAAAAATTATAAGAACCGGTCTGCTTCTTACTGCGGGGTTAATCGCAGGAGAGGCCCTCATGGGTGTAATTGTTGCATTCCTCATAATTGCAGGAATCAGCTTTGCTATCTTTGATTACCCACCAATCATTCCATCGATAGTGATCTGGCTGTTTATCGCTGGGCTGCTTGCGTACATCCCACTGAGGGAGATATTTGTCAAAAAAGCAACATAAAACAACAGTACCAACCAAAGAAGAATTCCTAGCCTATACGCCACAGCAGGGAAACTACCAGTATGAGACTAATGATGAAGGAACCATACAGCTTATTGTCCCAAAATTCAAAGGCCAACTGGGCAGCACATTCTGCAAATTGATTAAAAGAGAAAACACGTTCAAAGCAAATTTAGATACGATTGGATCGTTCATCTGGCAACACTGCGATGGGAAAACAACCGTGAAACAAATTCTTAGCAGATTACTCAAAGAATTTCCAGATGAAGAAAACATGGAACAACGCTTGTTTATGTTTCTTCAACAAATGGACCATTTAGGGTATATCCGTCTTAAATGAACAAAAAACAGAAGACTCTTAGCTGCAATCTTGTTATATATCTTAAATACAATATATGATATAGGTGTTAATACTCCATGGTACCCTATGAACTCGTTGAACATACCGCAGATATTGGGATCCGTGCAACCGGGAAAACATTAGCTGAATCATTCGCACAATCAGCTAAAGGTATGTTTGATATTATAACTGATAACTCT
>CAZRMY010000043.1:0-7952 GCA_964601295.1 uncultured Thermoplasmatales archaeon
GCGGTTGGTGGGGCGTACTGAGTCAAATAGATCTCCAGCATGAACCATCAGATTGATATTATGGTCTAATGTGTAGTCGATAACTTGTTTAAACGCATGATATATGTCTTGTTCTCGTTGGTTGACTCCATCCTCAGTTACTTTACGATACGCAGAATACCCAAGATGGGTGTCAGCAACATGTACAATTTTCATAAAACCCCTTATTTTTTTTATTATGATAGTTTTCGCGTGATTATGTCCCCTATGAGTGTCTCAGGCTCTAATGTTGGGGAAATAGCGGGTGCGTACGCGGTTTCAAGTCGTCTGAGTTCTTCAACGGTCATCCCGGTGAGCATGCCGGCAGCAATCGTGTTTATCCGTTGTGCTGCTTTATCGCCTATTGCCTGGGCGGCAAGTATTTTTTTTGTTTGTTTATGGACGTATAGTTTCATGGTAATGGGTTTGCCGCCAGGGTAGTAGTCTGGTTTTGAAGATCCTGTGAATTTTGCATTGAGAGCCGGGATTTTTTGGAGATGGTTGCTGCTGGGTCCTACTGCAGCGATTTCAATATTTTGGAAATGTGATGTCCTGGTTTGTAATACTCCTTTGGGGAGCTGGTAGGTTCCGCCTGCTGCGTTAATGCCTGCGGCTATACCTTGTCGTACTGCTATGCTACCGAGTCCTATGAGGACGGGTTGTTGTGTGATAAAATCAGGGTATTCGGTGCAGTCGCCGGTGGCGTATATATTACTGAGTGATGTTTCAGTTTTGTTGTTAATTACGATTCCGCCGGTTGCCCCAATGTTACATCCGGCATTTTTTGCGAGTGTGGTATTTGGTTTACTGCCAATGGCGAGGATGAGCAGCTCGGTGGGCAGGGTGGTCTGTTTTTTTGTTGAAAGGTCGTGTAGGGTGATACTGTGTAAGTTGTTATCCTGATAGTGTAGATCGGTTATGGTGTGGTTTAGCATGACTGTTGCCTGTTTCTTGATTGTTTCGAGGAGAGTTTTGCTCATGTCGGTGTCAAGTGTGTTCATTAAGATGTGGGGGAGGGCTTCTATCAGCGTGGCGTCTATGTTTTTCTTTGTGAGAGCATCGGTCATTTCTATGCCGATTAACCCAGCGCCTACAATGGTCACTTTTTTATTTGGTGTTATCTTTTTTTTGATATGCTGTATATCTGTGATGGTTCTGATGACATGTACGTCTTCTGCAAGTTCATTGTTTTTATATATAGCAGGTATATCTGGTATCTTAGGGTTTGCGCCAGTGGCGATAATAAGTTTGTCATAATGTTGTGTGCGGCGTTCTGAGTTTTGTTTGATTTGTATCTGGTTTTTTTGGGGTTGTATGGTTTCAACAGTGGTGTTCAGTTTGAGATCGATTTTTGCTTTTTGGAACCATGACTCAGGGAATTCTATTAGATTTTCTAGCTGTGGGATGTCACCTGAGAGTACATAGGGTAGTCCACATTTGGAATATTGTGGATACCTGCTTTTTTCTATGATGGTGATATGTGCTTTTCGATTGGTTTTCCGTGCAAATTGTGCAGCAGTGCCTCCACTTGCTCCACAACCAATGATTACAATGTCTGTTTGTTGAACCACATTGGCTCCCATTCTGGCTAATACCCAGCGTCTTTTAAGGTTTTTTGATTATAAAAAATACGATAATACCAATGATTACGAGGAGTAGTAGTATTATTGTGAGTAAACCGGTGAGTAACGCCCATGGGAGGTGTTGATAGTTGATGGTATCAGGATCTTTCAGTGTGTTTTGGTGATATAGCTGGTTGAGTGTAATGTTGCTTTCTTGATATGATTCAATTAAATAGTCGAAGCCTTCGGTGTATGCTTTATTTTTTAGGAGTGTGCGGCCAGTTGTGTACCATTGGTCAGCGGTAGTTACATCCAGGCGTACTACTCGTGCTGCCATGGTTGTGGTGGTACATATTGATTCTGCGATGGCGATTAACTGCGGTATAATTTGTTTGTGTGTGCCTGATTTGTCGAGGTTTTCTACTGTTTTTTTCAGTTGTAGCAGTGTTTGGTGATAATTGGTATCCCATATCTTTTTGAGATTTTCTCTGAGTGTTAGATCAACAGGTGATTGTGCAATAGTATCCCAGAGTTGTTGGGTTAACCAGGCTTGTTCTTGCATGCCGGTGTCATAGCTGGTTATGAACTCGGCTATGTCTGTGTTATTTTCTAGCAGTCTGCAGGCGATTTCGTTGATTTTATGTACCTCTGTGAAAAACACATGTTCCGTGCGGTTGAATGCTGTAGTTAAATAATTGTGACCATATGTTTCTACTAAATCAAGGGAGAGTTGTGCTGCTTTACCATTTTCATACGGGTCAAAGATATCGGTTACACTGATATGAACGGGGACATACACTGATGCACATGCATGGTTTGGTGCAAACCAGCCGATGCTCAATGTCTCATAATGTTCCGCGGGTATTTGATAGATGATCACTGCTTCATAGGGATATGCTGCTTCGCACATTGGTCTTAAACCGTTGAGATCATCCTGATGTAACCGGGACCAGGTGATCATATCGCTGAGTGAAATACTACCATATTGTGGAGTGATGATATCAACTAAGGTATCTTCCCATGCTTTGAATTTGTACTCAACGTGAACCTTTGCTTTGCGTCCCTGGATATCCAGTAATGTGACACTATAATCTCCTACGGTGTCCCGACATCCTAGCGGGATGCGAATTTGTTTTCCTATGAACTGTGGGATCCTGTTGGTTATTTTAACTGCTGGAACCTGCCGGGCAATAATATAGTCTTCACCGATTTTACTAATACGCACTCCATAACGTCCTTGTAGATGTACTGTTGCTCCTCGTCGCACGGTTTTTTCTTTTGTTACATCAAACGATGACGCAATGGGTAGTCGTTTACGAATCTGTGATCGCCATAACTGTTTAGGATAATTTGACATCACGGCGACACCATCAGTGAATTCATCTATGGTATACTGGTAGGCGTCTGCTTCAATAAGTGCAGCTTTTTTTGGTCCTACAATAAATAAATTCTCCGACACACCAGGAGCATGCAGTTCATCAACTACGTCCTTGGTCATCAACAGTATTGCTTCATCTACCGTGTTAGCTTGCTCACAGGTATACCGGATCCAATCAAAATCATCCCATGCATATCTGCTAGGGTTTATCCAGTTTGAATTAGAATCTGCATCGCCGTAACAGATGCCTGCGGTGCTCAAGGCCATACCGGGTTTAATTGTATGTGGGTAGCTATCTCCGGCGGTTACCACACCAATGTATTTATGAGTGGTGGTAAATTCCAAGGTTTTACCTGTCCAGGGATGATGATAGGTGTACGTATATGTTGATGGAACAATAGTAAGTGTCTGCAGTCCTGGGCGACTGGGATCACGGACTTTTAACATTAAATTATACTCGCCGGCTGTTGCATCTCCAATCGCTACGATATCTTTGCATGCCTGTGATGTGTATGGTATGAGACCTAGAAGTATAAGGCTGATTGCAAGAAAAATGGTGGTTGCTCTGTGTAACATCTGCATTAATCAGTATTTAAATACATTAATATATATAAAATATTTGTTCAAAAGTATAATCCTGTGTTGTAGGAGAAAATATAGATGACAGAAAACAGATAATAGATATGCTTGTATTATTTCTCTGTTTTCTTTGTTTTTTTAGTGGTTGTCTTTTTCTTGGTTTTTGTGGTTTTTTTGGTGTTTTTCTTTTTGGCAGCGGTTTTTGTTGTCTTCTTTTTTGTGGGTTTTTTCTCTTTGGTTTCTTTAGTCTCTTTTGTTTTATCGCTTGTTTTTTTTTCTTTAGGTGTTTCTGCTGGTGCTTCCTCAGGTGATTTCTTGGTTTCTGTTTTCTTCGTTTCAATGGTTGTTTTTGTTTTTTCAGGTTTTTTCGGCTCTTCGGTTTCCGGGGGTGTTTCTTTTTCTTTTTTCGCGGGTTTTTTGTCTTCTATTTTTTTGGTTGGTTGTTGGTATATTTCTGTCTTGTAGATATCTACTCGGCGTACGGGGTAAATGTTTTTGCATTTTTTGTAGATGTCACTGCCGGTTTTTCCGTCGAGTATGTCTCGCATGAGTTCGTTGAGTGTATGGGTGCTGCTTTTTTCTTCGATGGTTTTTCTCATTGATAGCCGGATTATTTTTTTCTGAGAGTTTTGTATACGTTTATCGGTGGTGGCAAAGGGTTTAACACGGATTTTTGCTCCATCTCGAGTGGTGACATCGTAGATGCCGTCGACACGCGAGCGTCTTCGCCGGATCATTCTTCGTAGGTAATCGGAGGTGAGTGTGTGCCCGACGATTTGTGTGTGAGCGTTACCGTCTTTTATCTCGGATATTTTGAAGAAGAGTTTTATGTGTGATTTGCGAAAGTCGTTGGTGAGATCCTGGAGTGATACTTCGGTGACGCGGTTGATGAGGATCTCTGGTCGGTCAGCGAGAGTCTCTGATACTGGTACTTCTTCAAATAATGGTGGTGCAAGTATTTGGTACCAATTTTTTGCTTTCCATTTATCCTTGACTTTTCGTGCGGCTGCGCGTGCTCGTGCTTTTGCCATATATATCACATTTTATTTTTAAGCAATAAGTACATGTTATGCTGATTTTCTTAGGGGAATAGAGTCATTGTACTTAAATTATGCTGATGCTGGTTGTTTTCCGTACAGTGGTTCTTTGGTTTAGGCTGACTGGTTAGAATGCGGTGCGTATGGTTATATGGTAGTCTGAGGCGAGATGTTGCATGTGTTTTTGCAGCTGCGCGTAGGTGTTTGTGGCATCGGTGATTGCTTGGTAGGTTATGGGACCATGAGTGGGGAGGGTGCGTTGGAGATGGGTGCTGACTTCTTTGCGGAGGTGGAAGGAATCGATCATAAGATCGGTTACATTTTGTTTTCTGAATTTTTCAAGTATAGCGCTAATATTTTGAGGTGAGACTGATGGGTATATGGGTCCAAAAAACACGCTGGTTTTGATTCCTTTGTCTTGGTAATGTTTGATAATGTTGAATCGTTCTGAGATTGAGGAGCTGTGTGGTTCAAGGACTTGTCGTTCTGTGTCGTTAAGGGTGCCGATGCTGACCATGATTTCAGCATTGGTGAATTTACAGAGTATGTCGCTGTCACGTGTTACAAGATGGTTTTTTGTTTGTATTGATATTGGAAAATCGTATCTGAGGAGTTGTTCAAGGCAATAGCGGGTGACTTTGTAGGTTTTTTCAATGGGCTGGTAGGGGTCTGTTACGGTTGCTATACCAACGGTTCCGGGTTTCTTTTTTGGTAGTTCTTTTGCTAATATTGTGGGGAGGTTTCTTTTTATGTTTATATGACTACCCCAGGTACTGCGTGGGAGCCTATGGAGTACGAAGGGCGCGTAGCAGTATGCACAGTTATGCTGGCAGCCATGATATGGGTTGAGACTGTAGGTTAACCCGGGGAGTTTGGAGGGCGATAATGCGGATTTACAGTTAATTTGTGTGATAGACATAATAGATCATACCATTTAGATGAAATCTTCAAGTCGTTTTTGATAGAGCTGGTTTTTTAACAGCGCGCTGTTGGTTATCCATCGCTTTGTGGGAATATCCATCGCCTGATCTATATGAGTGAGTACCTCGTTGAGTGTATCATATTTATGGGGGGTTTGTTTTAGTGCATGTCGCACGCTTTCTCTGACATTCCAGACGCCTAACGGCATAATGTAACCTGGGTGTGCCTCACGGAGGATGATGACACCTGCTTGTCGGCGTTTCTTATGCAGGAGTTCATTTGCTGCAAGACGTGCAGCATAGTAGCATCCACCGATTTCTGCATAGGTTTTTCTGCCGTCGTAGAACTCGTAGCTGTTGTAGATCGCTATGTGTGAGCCATAAGGGTTCCAGGTGGTATTTGGGTACCATGCTTCTATGAGTTCGTATTGCCATTCTGTGGGTGTCATGATGATGATCCAGCGGTTGTCAAATTGGTTGAGGTTATAAACGTGGAATTCGTTGATAAGCGGGTACGTTTTTGTTTGCTGGGTCATTTCTTTGCCGATGGTAGAGTCTACTGCGGTGATACTCCACCGGGTGGGTACAAATCGGCGGTATTTGTTGACCCCAAAGGCGCCTACGCTAAATGCACGATGTATCTGGGAGATACGTACGCCTCGCTGATACAGGTTTAATACCGCGTTTTTTGCGCGTAGATCAGTGTCGTAATAGGCTTTTTCTATGTGGTGTTCGTATCGAGGGTTGGTTATATCAAATCGTTTTAACGGTGCGGAGGGTCCATGTGGTTGGACTTCGCTGAAGAGTGCAATGCGACCATGTGGTTTTTTGGTGAACAATGCTTCTGAGTAAACTGGGTTTTGCGCTAGGGCTAACTCCCGGGTGAACGATACTATTTTATTAGGATTTTCTACATCGGTTATGTCTACGGTGTATTTTCCGCGTATGAGTTGGGAACGAAAATCTACGATGTCCTCTATTGATTTGTTGAGCCAGAGTTCTGGTGTATCAATGAGTGAGGTGTCTCCCATGACAGGTGGGACAAGTGGTCCTATGGATACTTTCGGATACCCGATTCTTCCGACAAATACACCTGGTGGCGAGCTTCCTCCAAGGCGTAGGGTGTTGTGTTTTTGGTGGAATTTGGTTTTTGCATGATATTTCACTAGCACCGGGCAGCGTGCTTTGCCACAGAGGAGCTTGGTTCCTCTGCAAAGGATGCACAGGTTTTGTTTTCTCTGTTGAGCTGGTTGTTGTATAGTTTTTTGTTGGTGCATAAGTGTTATCTATCCCCCATAATACCTCAGTCATGTTTATATGCCTTGAGGAGTGGTAGCTGGAAGTATTCTTGTGTATGCTCTTTTTTTTGTTGATACTCTTTTTTAGAGATGATTTGTTTTTTCTTTGAGTGTGTGAAGGTATGATGGTAATCCTTCGACTTTTTTTATGATGGCGGTTCGGGCGATACGCTCGCGGAATAGGGTGTTACAATGGACGCGTCCTTCGAGGTTTTTTAGTATGTTGCCGCAGAGGAAGCCTCCTTTACGATCCCAGTCGAGGAGCAGTATGACATTGGTGTATTGTTCTGCGATTAGATCACAGAAATTCGCTAAGGATTCCCCGGTGTTGACTTTGATGAGTTCACCGGGCATGTTTAGTCGTCGTAATGCGCGGATGTCTTTGGCGCCTTCTACGATGATAGGTATGGTGGTGTTTGCTTCTTGCAGTTCGAAGAGTATTTTCCCCAGTTCTTCGAGTGATTCCTCGTAGCTCATGGGAGTGCTTCCATGATTTTTGAGGTAATACTTTGAGGTGAATGATGGGTTATTTCAATGGTTTTATCACGGTTTTTATGCCCGGAGACAAGTTTGATATTTTTTGGTGGTATGGTTAAAAAGGTTGCAATAAGCTGGATGAGCTGAGTGTTTGCTTGGTTGTTCTGCGGTGGCGCTTGTACCGCTGCTTCGATGCGTTTACGCCAGGGGTTGTACCCTGTGGGGAAGTGCGACTGTGGTGCACCAGTGGTAACATGCAGGTGGATTCTGACACCATGGACTGAGGGTTCAACTGCATCATGTTTTGTGCGGGTCATATTATGTCTAACCCATGTATAGTTTATGTGTTAGGAGCTTAATTTGAGGATTGCAGCAGCGATATCCCCGTTGCTTTCTTTGAGTGCCTTGCGTGCTTCTTCCGCGGTTTTTCCGGTTTGATCCATTATCAGCTGTATATCCTCGTTTTCCTGTTCGCCTTTACGATCATTGATGGTGGGCTCACCGAGTATTTGATATGTTTTTTGTCCTTGAGCATCCATGACGGATACTTCAGCATCTTGAAAGACATATTCTTTAGTAGCAGTTTGAATGATGACTTTTTCAACGTTTTCGATTTCTTTTACGTTGATACCAAGTCGACGCATCATTTGATTGAGCTGCCGCGGATTTATTTTTCCAGGCAT
>CAZRMY010000043.1:7962-13824 GCA_964601295.1 uncultured Thermoplasmatales archaeon
TGGTTTTTTTTCACATCCGGAGTGGTTATACTAGTGGGTACTCCGACACATATATAGCATAATAGTTGTTTAACATTTTTGGTATGATTGACTCCTCAGAAATTCATGTGTTAGATGCTAATGCTGCCTATTTTGGTGTGCCATCGCAGGTGTTAATGGAAAACGCGGGTAAAGCAGTTGCCGAGTTCATTAAACGTAGTGGTGATGCACAGCATGTGCTGGTGTTGTGTGGGAAGGGTAACAATGGCGGTGATGGGTTTGTTGCCGCTCGGTATCTCGCGGCGGACTTACCAGTAACCGTGTTTATTACGAGTGATAGTGATACGATACGTTCTCAGACCGCGCGGGATAATTATGCTAAACTGGCTGACTTGGATATACCAGTTTACAATATCAAGGATAAAGAGAAGCTTGATCAGCTATTGGAATCACATGATACGATTGTTGATGCGATGCTGGGTATTGGCGTTAGCGGGCGGTTACGGCCGCCGTATGATTCATTAGTTAAAAAACTCAATGACCTTAAGGGTAAAACCATTATTTCTGTTGATATTACTACGGGTTTGGGTACGAGTTTGAGTGTGAAACCGCAGTATACAATTACTTTTCATGCTGCTAAAACAGGTATGACCAAACAGAACTGTGGGCGCATACATGTGGTTGATATTGGCATACCTCAGCAGGCTGAAGAGTATGTTGGTCCCGGTGAACTGATGATGTATTACCCCCGGTCGTCAACGCAATCTCATAAAGGTGATAATGGTGTAGTATTGGTCATTGGTGGCGGCCCGTATGTCGGCGCTCCGGCGCTTACAGGTCTTGCGGCGTTACGCACTGGCGCGGATCTAGTGTTTGTTGCGACCCCTCGACGTTCCTGGGAGCTGGTTGCGTCGTATTCTGCTGATCTTATTGTGAAGGATTTAACTGCTGATGTGTTAGTGCCTGCTGATGTACCAGCGATTAAAAAGCTTCTCAGCCGGGCTACAGCGGTGGTTCTGGGTCCTGGGCTGGGTGATGATGCACGGACGAGTAAGGCTATCGTGGATATTTTAAAACTGGTGGTAGCGGAAAAAATACCGTTGGTGGTTGATGCAGATGGGTTTAAACCATTGGGTGATCATCTTGATGTATTGAAAAAGATACCCGTGGTGTTGACGCCGCATGCTGGCGAGTTTCAACTGATCAGTAATAAACGTCTGCCTGATGAGGTGTCAGCTCGTAAAAATATTGTTGCATCCTGGGCGAAAGCTTGTCAAGTGACTGTGTTGTTGAAGGGGCCTGTTGATATTATTACTAATGGTGCTCAGACAAAATTTAATGAGGTGCATAATCCCGCGATGACGGTGGGTGGTACAGGTGATGTACTTGCAGGTATCACGGGTGCCTTGTTAGCTAAGAAGGTGTCACCGTTTAATGCTGCGCGTATCGCAGCGTTTGTTAATGGTACGGCGGGTAATCAGGCACAGGATAAGTATTCATATGGTATGGTGGCATCAGATATGATTGCTGAGATACCGTTGGTGCTAAAAAAGTATTTATAACGGCTTCTTTATCAGTTGGTAGGTATGAGACGCTGGCGATACTTGTTGTTTTTTGTGGGGCTATTCTGCCTGATTATTCCATATGCTGCTTCTGCTCAGGTGTTATCACCGGTTGCATCAGCGGAGGGATCGTTTGATGCGGATACACAGGCGTTTTTTATTGGTAAAACTCAAGGGTCAATTGAGTTCTCAGGGTATCCGCTTGACCCATTGCTTGGTATCCCGTTGTTAGAGGATGTGGAAGCGGTTCCCTTGCTTGGGAGAACCCGTATCGTGGATGTTGACTCGGTTCGTTTGGTTGATCTTCAGGATTTCGAGAATCTCTCAGATTTTGAAGGGTTACTTATTGATTTGAATATCACTCGATTTGATGATGTTACGGTGCATTTGCAGAACGCGCCATATCTGTTAGGGTTTGATAATGGGACGATGTCTGCTGATTTGGATGTACCTTACGCTATTTCTGGGGTGGTTTCGTATGAGTTGAATCAACAGAGTATCCCGTTTGTGGTGGTGCTATCCACTGCTGATAAAACCTTGGGGTTTAACGGTGATTTCTGCTTTGTTAGTGGTTTTCAATCAAGTGATCAGTTGCCTGTGACGATTACGTCTTCTTCGGGATCTACCGTGTGGTCTGGTGATATGAGTAGTAAACTTATTCTTATTGATGATGAAGACTTTGAATTGGTGCAGGAAACTCCGGTGTCATTGGTTCCGTTGGTATCCTCTGATGAGATGAATAAAAGTTTTACGTATCGTGTCCGTCCTGCTGAGGCAGCGGATGCTGATATCAGCAGCGTGTTTGATGCGGTGTCTGATACTACTGCTACTATGGAAACGTTTAATATCGGTGATTTCTCTGAGATTCTTGATGAGTTTGATTCGTTGTTGTCTGCTGCGTCTTCGATGATTAATGGTGCTATGGTGCTGATGGGCGAGCAGAATACAATCATGGTTGATGGGTCAAAACAGCAGTTTTCACAGGTGGTGTTTGCCAGGAGTGATCATATCGATGTTATGGTTGATAGTGCGGGGGAGTCTTTTTCGTTTTCTGTTACTGGACGGTATCGGTTGTTGTTGCTTGATGATCATTTGTATACTGTGCAAGCGCAGGATAGTGACGCGGGTGTTGCGTTTCCGATTGCATTGGTAGCCGTGTGGATTCTTGCATTAGGCGTGTTTTTGTTGTTTCGTTTTTATCTTAAAACATCAGTTAATGAAAAAAGGGATACGTTGGTGAAACAGTATGGGTTGTATATTCATATTGCTGCGTTGGTGATTACCTTTATTTTGATGGATCGGGAGATCAGCTTTCAGTTTGGATTGAGCGCTATTGATGCGTTGGTGCTTGAGGGGGTGTCGTTGATACTGGGGTTGTTCTTGTTAGTTGAGGTGGTCGTTTGGGTGTTAGGGTATCTTGCGTTGAGTATTCCTGTGCGGTTGATCACTGAGTCAGGGTTGAAACTGGTGGGTGTTGGTAAAGGTGGTAAAGGAGTTGCTAAAGCAGTGGGTATTGTGTTTATCTGGGTGTTTGCTGCGTTGTATGTGAAACTGTTGATTAATGTATTGTTATCGGTTGTTGGAGTGGGAGAGTTATTCCCGGTGTAAATGTGCGTATGAAATCGGTTATTCAACCAGTAGTAGATGAGTGTGCGTTGTTTATCCCTCAGGGTGAACTGTTGGTGGTTGCTGATTTACATATTGGTATCGAGGTTGAACTACGTGATCATGGGTTGCATACGCCCTCGCAGACGAAATTGTTACTATCCCGTTTGCGTAAATTACTTGATGTGTATCATCCCCAGGATTTGGTGTTGTTAGGTGATATTAAGCATACGATACCTGCGGCTCCTTGGCAGGAACGCCGTGATATCACCCAGTTTTTTTCTGAGCTTAGCACACGGGTACGTGTGCATGTGGTACCCGGTAACCATGATGGTAATATTGATCGGTTGATCCTCGGTGATATTCAGGTGCATTCATCAGCAGGCATGGTTGTTGGTGATGTTGGTTTGTCCCATGGTCATCGATGGCCGGATATGCAGGTGATGTCCTGCCGGTATGTGGTGATGGGTCATACGCATCCAACGGTGTTGCTACAGGATCGTCTTGGATATAAAGTGTTTGAACCATGTTGGCTCCGTGGGAGGTTTAAACCCGCGGTGCTACGTGAACGTTATAAGTTGCAGCAGTCGCCTGAGGTGGTGGTGTTACCCGCGTTTAACCCGTTATGCGGTGGTATCGCGGTGAATAAAGAACCCCTGGTTGGCCCACTGGGAAAAAGTATTCGTATTGCTACAGCGCGGGTGTTTCTAGTTGATGGCACGGAGTTAGGTTTGGTGAAAGATATCAATTTATCAAGTTAAACTTAAATAATACATGTTTTATACGAGAGCAAATCATAACATATCAATTGGCAGGATGATATATGGAATTAAACAGATCAGAGTCATTCAGACAGATACTCCTTGGTTTTCTAATGCTTATATTACCCTGGATTGTTATTGTTGCTGGTCTTGCTGCTGAGATTACTAACCCCTGGTATTTTATTCTGTCTATTGTTTGGTTTGGATCTGGTGTAATTTTTTTCCAGGAACTCGTCTAAGCCCTTTTTTTCTGTTCTCTGAACTAATAGGTAATTGCTATAATTATGGTAACTACAGGTTAAAAGATAATCTGCGAAAAAAACCCGTTAATTATATGCAGAGCCCCACACGATGTATGGAAGTCATCAAAGACGGTTACAAACCATTAAAAATTATAGAAAAAGACAAAACATATCTCGTTACACCAGACTTTAAAGTAATGGAGATGCTTTCCAAGTATATTTTTCAGTTTGCATAGTCAATATCAACTTTATTTGCACTTCCTAAATAGAAACTCTCTGTTTGGTACTCTGATACTTTGTATGTTATCTTTAATCCATTAAAACCTTCTGCACCAATGAAAAATTCTCTGTTTAACAAGTAGTATGTATAATATGAATTACAATTTCCAATCATATCGCCCTCCCAAGATTGTTTTCTATTGTATCCAAATGTAAATATCCAACCGGAGGCAGATTCAGTTGTTGGGGCGCCTATAGTCATTGGTTTTTGTTGATATCCAAATGAGATGGTCTTGCCTTTGGATATCGGTAGTATTGAATTATATATCGTAGTGTATAAAAATATCATGTCGCATCTAAGAGATTGTTCTTCCCAATACTCTACATCTTCCTTTAATAACTGTAGTATTTTGATTAATCCAATACGACTGTGATACTGTGTATTGGTTGTTTTACCAACAATTAGGGAATATCTATTGTCATTCAATATTAGTCTTAAATCATTAAGAGTTGGTTTACTAATCAATTTCATTTGAAATAATTTTACTAATGCGTCATCTAAAATTAGTCTAGCCTCCTTCCTAGAACAAACCTTAACTAAATTAGATTTAATTTTATTAGTAAATCCTTCTAAATTTACAAATCTTTCAGATTCTGCAGCATTTGCATTGATGGATGGTGCTAATGCGAAACCAACGAAGAGAAGGGTTATCGTTATTACTGTGAGTTTTTTCATGATTATCCTCTAATTTAATCATACATTTATGAAACTTGCTTTAAATGCAAAACCCAGGAATAAAGTTACTTCCTCCGAATCAATATATACTTTAATTCCCTGGAACCCGAGACATCCAGGATACGAAATTGTACCTTCTATATGAATAAACGAATTAGAAACATTTCCTTTCAGCTTACCTTCCCAAATTTTTTTCCCATTCGTTCCAAAAGAGCAAACACCTCCGTATGAACGGACGTTTTTATAAGGCAGTGGAGGTCGCGGATAAGCATAACTTGCAGTAATAGTAGAAAAAAGAGATATAGGAAAATATGATGTTGCACCTGCTATACCTAATCTTATTGGATCGCCAAAGAGCCATATTATGTCTCCAATAGCAAATAATAAAAATAAACCGTGATCATATGTCCAGTCTAGATACTTCAATAGTAAAATCGAAAAAGGTAGAGCAAGGGGATTATAAAAATATGAATTAGTCAATCCTCCAATTATTAAACACAAGTAATTCGTATTTGAATTACCAATTTGTACCTTTTCATCGATACGGTCAAGAACACGCTGGCGTAACTCACTACCAATAATCAAGCGCTCGGCTTGTTGTACTGTTACATCCTCAAGAAGTCCATAAGCATTTAATTGAAAAATTGCTTTTTTAAACACGTCATTCGCTTCTTCTCTGGTTTCAACCTTAGATACTCTATCTTCGATATCATCAAATAATAATGCTATTTCATCAACTTCTTGTTGTGTCAATTTAA
>CAZRMY010000044.1:0-13626 GCA_964601295.1 uncultured Thermoplasmatales archaeon
ACCGTTATCACATGGTAGTCCTCGCTATCCAAATTAAGCATAATTCTACCGTTAAGCATATCAGAGCCCAACGCGAAGGCACCAGTAAGACCCGTTTCTTCATCAACGGTAAATAACGCCTCAAGAGGCCCATGACGCACGTTCTTATCCTCTAAAAGCGCTAAAGCGGTAGCAACACCCACACCGTTATCAGCACCGAGTGTGGTACCATCAGCAGTAAGAATATCACCATCACGTTTCAGTTTAATCGGATCCTTAGAAAAATCATGGGTTACATCACTGTTTTTTTCACAGACCATATCCATGTGACCCTGAAGAATGACAATGGGTTTATCTTCAAAACCTGCAGTCGCTGGTTTTGTAATAACCACATTACCCGGTTTATCTGTTTTATACTCAAGATCATGCGATTCTGCAAAATCAATAATGTAGCCTCGTATTTTATCCTCATGTTTTGAACAATGCGGGATCTTCCGTATTTCATCAAAATGCTTCCAAAGAAGCTGGGGCTCAAGATTTTCAAGAACAGACATATTTTCGTTACCTCCCTAACGTGCACATCAGGTAACACCCATCTCTTTTAAAATATTTGCAACGAAAAAAACACTGCATATTCTGTGGAAATACTTTTAATACGCATCTTCTATTTACAGGCATATCGGAGGCTACATTATTATGGAATGGGGAATGAAAAACCGGCTTTCACAGATCATTCAAAAAGATGGACATACGCTCATGCTTGCGGTAGACCATGGTTATTTTATGGGGCCTACCACCGGGTTAGAACTCCTGGGTGACATGGTAAAACCATTATTGCCCTATGCTGATGTGTTAATGCCTACTCGTGGTGGATTACGCCAGTACATTCCCCCAGATATAGATATACCTATCTGTCTGCGGGTTTCCGGTGGCACGAGCATTCTAAATGAAACTCATCTACTGCATGAAGGTATCGCCTGCTCCATGGAGGATGCGATACGGTTGAATGTATCAGCGGTTGCCTTCTCCATTCTCGTTGGTCAACCATTTGAACGAGACACCCTCCTTGGTTTCACGCAAATCATTGATGAAGCAAACAGATATGGCATCCCTGTTCTTGCAGTCACCGCAGTAGGCCGAGGTCTTGGAAAAGACGCTAAATATCTTTCACTTGCATCACGAATGGCTGCGGAACTCGGCGCTAGCATCGTGAAAACATACTATTGTAAAGACTTTGAAAAAGTGGTAGACACCTGTCCAGTGCCTATTGTTATCGCGGGAGGCAAAAAAATACCGGAAAAAGACGCGTTGCAAATGGCCTATGACGCGTTACAGGCGGGCGCTATCGGTGTAGATATGGGACGTAATATCTTCCAAAGCACCAGCCCCGTTGGAATGATAAAGGCAACACAGGCGATCGTACATAAAAATGCTACACCAAAAGAAGCCTATGAGATTTTCCAAAAAACCAAATAACTATTTTTCCATGAACTTTTGCTTAACGTAATCAAAAATAGAGGAAAAGGACTATTATGCGTATAGCAGCATGTCCAAAATGCGGCAGCACCAATATTCGCGTCGGATCACTCGGCGATGGCGTACTCGCGGGATACACCACACAAGATGTATGTAACAATTGCGGATACCGCGGACAACCACTCTATTTTGAATCAGAAAAAGAATACAAAAAATTTGTACAGGGCCTCAAAAAACCATCAGCAGTTTCCTCAAAAAAGACGGGAAAAGATACCTTATCTGATTTATCTGATAAAGATAAAGAAATTATCGACTATCTGAAAGAATGTGAAAAGCAGCCCACCAAGTCTGCTATGCGGACATGGCCGGAGCATAAACGCTGGTGGCCTGAGATTATACTTGCCGTAGTTATCACCGCCGTGGCATTTTTCTCAGGGTTTGTCAATTTCACAACTTTATTTGGCTGGAGTGGCGCTGCTTTGTATGTTATTATCGCATTTATTGCCCAGTTTGTTGTTGTCTTATTTGCTATTGTGTTCATCGAATATATTATACGTAGTATGAGTACATACGTGAAACATACCTAAGTGAGTTATCAAGTTTAGCTTCTCCCGATAGCTTTATATAAAAAAGGATGTTATCACACTCAAAAAAAGATAGTTGTGGGAGATAGAATATTATGGATCCATTGCTCATATTGGGAATAATAATTATAATAATTGTAGTAATATTTTTGATAATATTCTTCAGTTATTTTAACAGAATTATCCGACTGGAAAACCGTATTGATAATGCATGGGCGCAAATCGATGTGCAATTACGGCGTCGTGCTGAGTTGATACCAAATCTCATGGAGACTGTAAAAGGATATATGAAACATGAAAAAGAAGTACTAGAAAACGTTACAAAAGCACGTTCAGCGTTGATGAAAGCAGAAACTCCTCAAGAAAACATTGATGCAGATAACATGCTTACTGGTGCACTGAAAAGTTTGTTTGCGGTATCAGAGAATTATCCTGATCTGAAAGCCAATCAGAATTTTTTAAGCCTGCAAGATGAGCTCACTAATACTGAAAACAAAATTGCATACGCTAGACAGCATTACAACGATTCCGTACTTTCCTTCAATAACACCATAGAAACCTTCCCCGGTTTCATATTTGCTCGACGCATGGGAAAGAAAGAACGCGACATGCTGCAGATACCTGAAGAATCACGAGAGGTACCAAAAGTATCCTTTAACACATAAAAACTAGATTAAATTGTGTACTGTGTGTGTTTGCTGTGGCAAAACAACGATTGCTTGAAGATCACATCCGGCGAAATAAACACATGACTGTCGTAGTATGTACCTTAATGGCGGTACTGTTTCTTGCAGTAGTATTTGCTGTTGGGTACATTCTTTTCAACAGTTTTATTATCGCGTTACTATTTGGATTACCTATTACAATTGTATATGTTCTGGTAACCTATTCATTCTCGGTAAAAACGGTACTCGCAGCGGCTAAAGCTCGAAAAGCAGATCCTAGTAACCGTGAAGAAAAGTTATTTATCAACAAAGTTGGGGATATGGCGATTGCTGCTGGTCTGCCCACACCTGAAGCCTATGTGCAGGAATCAGATTATATTAACGCGTTTGCTACAGGGAAAAAACCTGAAGACGCGGTGATCTGTGTGACCACCGGGGCGCTTCGGAAGTTAAAACCTGATGAACTTGAAGCGGTGATGAGTCATGAGATGAGTCATATTCAAAATCGTGATATCCTTATCGCAACGGTTACTATAGGAGTCGTTGGTGCGATAGCGTTATTGTCTGAAATCGTGTTTTATTCGCTTTTCTGGGGTGGTGCTGCTCGTGGGGGACGACGAAATGAAGGAAATGCTATTATTATGGTACTCGCGATTTTACTGGTAATCTTAGCACCTATTTTCGCTCGGTTAACCTATTTAGCTATCTCGCGGAGAAGAGAGTATCTTGCTGATGCTAATGGTGCGCGGCTTAATCGTAATCCTGAGGCACTCGCTAGAGCATTGGAACGTATTAAGGCAGATATGCCTACGGGCAAGCCGAAGGGTTCAAAAACGGTAGCACCACTGTATATAGCTAACCCGTTTAAAAGCCAGCAAATCAGCTCAATGTGGTCAACTCATCCACCGCTTGATGAACGTATCAAACGATTACGGTCAATGTAATCCGGGGTGGTTTATTAGGAGAAAACTAATTATAGTATAACTAATTTGTTTACTTGTAAAATACGTTATGGTGACCTAGACATGAAATCACTCCGATATATTCTTGCCTTGCTTATGTGTAGTATCTTTTGCTTCCTTTGTGTGCACTCTGTTGTGGCAGATGCCCCGGTTACCCTTGAGTTTATTTATGATTCAGATTGCGGTCCTTGTCAACAGAAAGTGCCGATTATTGAAGAGATTGAACAGAAGGAACAATATCAAAATACGGTTGATGTGATTTGGATGGATATTGGTTATGGTGGGGCGTATTATGAGTTATACCAACAGGAATATAAACAAAAATATGGTGGGAGATATATTTTTTGTTTGGTAAAAAATGAAACAGATGAAACCTTAATTGAACGAGATAACATCACGGTAGAATATATCTCAGAAATATTGGATAGCTATTTAGAGGCAAATGCTAGTGATACACCCGGCTTTGAACTAGCTATTCTCCTAGCATCTATTGCTATAGTCTTAATCATAGTTAGAAAAAAAGAAAGAAATTGAATAATTTCTAATTATTCATTAAGCACTATTTTTTGGCTTTTTTTCACGTCAAATGCCTTAGGCACATCAAGTTGTGCTTTTACGATCCAATCGATGCGGGAGCTTACCCCGGTGAGCATTTTTACGGCGGTTGCTGCTTGTCCTAGTTTTCCGTCTAGTGTGGGATTATTTGATAAAATATCTGCAGGGATAGGTATTTCAAAAGGGAATTCTTCGTTGTGGTATTCTTTATCGCCATCTACGGGTAATTTAAAATCGTAGACTGTTTGATATTGTGTTTTTGATCTGTTTCTACTGTTTCCTGTTGCTAATGATGCTGCGGATATGCCGCTTTGTTTATTTATTCTCCTTCCGATTAACCGTACTTCAAGTTTGCGTGCTTGCGTTGGTTTCTTTAGATTTAGTTTTATGGTTCCTTTGATGTTTTCACCAGGTTTATAAGAATATTTTTCTAAATGTAATGTTATTTTTTCCTTTCCAAATAGCCCCATGGTATCTTCCTCTGTTATGTTTTTATTTTATTGGCAACTTATGATTGCTAATAAACGTTTCTAAGGGAGAATAAAACCTATATGATAAAACTTGTTTACAGCCGTTTGTGACGGAGATATGAAGGTTGCGATGTATTATAACAATCATGATGTACGGATTGTGGAAATGCCGGTTCCTGAACTAGCTGATGATGAATTGCTTGTGAAAGTGAAATCTAGTGGTATTTGTGGTAGTGATGTGATGGAGTGGTATCGGATTAAAACGGCGCCGCGGGTATTGGGTCATGAGATTGCCGGTGATATTGCTAAAGTAGGTAAACAGGTGAAGAAGTATCAGGTGGGTGATCGCGTGTTTGTGTCACATCATGTTCCGTGTAATAGTTGTGTGTTTTGTGAACAGGGTAAACATACCTTGTGTGATACGTTGCATTCCACTAATTTTGATCCTGGTGGGTTTGCAGAATATATCCGGGTGCCGTCGATTAATGTGGATCGCGGTGTTTTTGTGTTGCCTGATGGGATGTCGTATGATGATGGTGTTTTTATTGAACCGTTGGCGTGTGTGGTTCGCGGAGCGCGTATCGCTGGGTTGCATGCAGGGCAGATCGTGGTGGTTATCGGCAGTGGGATAGCCGGGTTATTGCAAGTGAAACTAGCATGTGCCCAGGGTGCCAAGCAGGTGATCGCAGTGGATATTAATCAGTATCGTCTTGCTAAGGCTCAGCAGATGGGTGCTGATGTGGGTATTGATGCCACAGAGGATGTCCCTAAGAAGATTAAGAAGATTACGAAGGGGAGGATGGCGGATTTGGTGATTATTGCAACAGGTGCGCCTTCGGCTCACAAGCAGGGATTACGCTGTGTTGGCCGTGGTGGTACGATACTGTTTTTTGCGCCTACTGCGCCTGGTGTTGAAATCCCGTTTCCGTTGTTTGATCTTTGGAATAAAGGAGTTACAATGGTTTCTACGTATGCGGGGAGTCCTGATGATATTGATGAGGCGATTACATTGTTGCAGACGAAAAAAGTGAGGGTAGCGGATATGGTGAGTCATTCATTGCCGTTATCAGAGGCGGCTCAGGGGTTTAAGCTGGTGGCTGAGGCGGATAAGTCGTTGAAGGTTGTTTTGCACCCTTAAACCTTGTTTTTTTTGGTTTTCGCCTTTGTTGTTTGTGTATATAAAAAAATTCTAATAAGCTAAGTGGGTTGCTTGGTTGTTATGCGGAAGCTTCGGGCAGTATGGGAATTAATGCGCCTTGAGCATGGTGTTATGATTGCGCTAGCGATTCTTATAGGTACGGTTATATCATTTCAGGGGTTTCCACCGGTGCATATTTTTGTGTTGACTTTTGGTACAGCGTTGTTTTTAGAGGCAAGCACGTTTGCGTTGAATGATTATTGTGATTTGGAGATTGATAAGCATAATAAGCGTCGTGATCGGCCTTTGGTTCGCGGTGATCTGTCACCGAAGACTGCGTTGGTGTTGTTTGCAGTGTTGTTTCCTTTGGGTATTGTGTGTTCTTTGTTGGTGAATGTGACTTGTTTTGGTATTGCGGTGATTACAGGGGTGTTAGCGGTAGTGTATGATGTATGGTTGAAGCGGGTGAAGATTGTTGGTAATTTTTATATTGCGTACACGATGGCAATTCCCTTTGTTTTTGGTGGTGCGGCATTGTTTTCCTGGGGGCTTTTTTCATTGCGTATGGCTCCGGGGGTGTATGTGGTGGCGGTGATTGCGTTTCTTGCAGGTGTGGGTCGTGAGATTATGAAGGATGTCATGGATTTTGCGGGTGATCGTGTGATGGGGGTGAAATCGTTTCCACGGTATGTGGGGGTGCGTGGTTCACAGGGTGTAGCAGCAGTATTTTATGTGGGTGCGATTGTGTTGAGTTTCGTGCCGTTCTTTGTGGTAGCCTATGAGCTGTATTATCTTGATGTGGTGTATGTGTTTTGTATTGTGATTGCAGATTCGTTGTTGTTGACGACTGTGGTACATTTGTTGGTTAAATCTCGGGTTGATTTCGTGTTTCATCGGCGGTTGTCGTTGGTGGCATTGTTTGTGGGGTTGATTGGTTTTTTAGCGGGTGCGTTTTTTTGAGGCACAGGTATGATACAGAGTGATTTGTTGGGCGTTGTGTTCGTGTATGGGTATGTTGCGTTGTTGTTGGTGTTATGTGAGCAGGTGCTTGGGAGATACCCGGTGGTAAGTCGGAAGTTGTTGCATGTGTTAACCGGGAATATCGCGTTTATGTTATGGGTGTTTGAAACCTGGTGGGTTATGGCATTTATTGCGGCAGCGCCGTTTATTGTGCTGACGTTTTTAATGAGTCCGTATTCGCCGGTGCGTTCCTTGGGTGGTCGTACTTCAAATTTTGGTCATGGTTTGGGGTTGGTGTATTATGCGGTGGCATGGACCGTGTTGGCCGTGATTTTTTTTGATCATTTAGTTGTGATTGCAGTTGGTATCCTGACGATGTCATATGGTGATGGTCTTGCAGGGTTGTTGGGATATTATTATGGTGAAAAAAAGTATGCTGTCTCAGGTGAGTGGAAAAGTTATGTTGGATCTGCGGTTATGTTGGTGATGACCGTGGTGGTGCTGGTGATAGCGATGCTTTTTTATCGGATCCCCCTTTCTGTTTCTAAGCTGGGGTTGTTAGCGGGTATTGCAGGGATGGTGACTGTGGTTGAGGGTGTTACGCCGCGGGGTTTGGATAATGTGTCGGTGCCGTTTGTTACGGTGGCGTTGTATTGGTTTTTGGTGGTGTGAAGGAGATGGCAGGTGGTATGCGGTTGATGGTGGTTGATGGGTTGGATGGTGTGGGGAAGGATACACATGCCTGGTTGATTAAGGAGTATTATGAACGTCAAGGGTTGCGTGTGTTGCTTCGTTCGCATCCATCGGTTGATACTGTTTTTGGCCGTCAGGCGAAACGTGCGTTGTTGGGCGTGGGCAAGATAAATAAGGTGCGGGCCGCAGTGTTTTATGCGTTGGATGTGTTGCAGTCGTTGCGCCGGTATTGTTATCGGTCTGCAGAGAGGTATGATGTGGTTATTATGGTGCGGTATTTGATGGGTACCGCGTATTTGCCCGCGCGGTTGTCTCGGGTTGCGTATCGGGTTTTTGTGAAGTTTGTGCCGACATCGGAGTATATGTTTTTTCTTGATGCGCCTGCAGAGGTGTTGTTAGCGCGTGTTGGTATCCGGGCGCATAAGGAGATTTTTGAGACATTGGATTCGTTGGTGTGTGTGCGTAAGAAGGCGTTGTCGTTGGTGCAGCAGTGGTATATTGTGGATACATCGGAGTCTATTGCGGAGACGCATGGGCGGATTATTCGTATTTTGGAGCAGCTTGATGGCGCGGAGTAAATAAATTGTTGTTTTTTGACAGCGCATAATTAAAATTTAATATTTTTATAAAAAAACTTATATACTCCAAAATCAATCATATTACTATCGGATGGGGGAGCCAACCTCATTTTTCTTATCTCTCCTCACCACCTCCACACTCCCCCCATCCAAACACTTCATCGCAAGGTGTTGGATACGACGTCCTTTAAATGTGGAACCGTCGTATAGTGGGAGATCTCTTGTGGACTAATCCACGCACATTCGGAATGCTCCCAATCTATTTGTATTTTGTCTTTTTTTTCCACTTGAAAAACAAACGGATAAACAGTCCAATTATATGTCTCCCCCTGGTATTCATCAATGAATGAAAATGGTACACCCTCTTTGATGAGGGTGACCTCATCTGGATCTAATCCTACTTCTTCTTTGATTTCTTTATATGCGGTATCAACTGGATATTCATCAGGTTCGACATAACCTGCAACACCACCCCACATACCGCGATAGGTGCGAACCTTTTCACTGCGTTTTAAAATCAGTAATTTATCATGGTGAACCAACAAACAAGTAACGATATCTGGCACGGTTATCCCTTTTTAACAATATAGTCAATAACTGATTGGAATATCGCTTGTCCATCACCTGGTACATCAGGCGTATCTGCTGCTGTCCAGTTGGGATGTTGATAGGTGTAGAATGTCCGCTCGGGATGCGGCATCATACCAAACACATTGCCTTGAGCATTGCAAATCCCTGCGATATTTGATATAGACCCATTTGGATTCCAGGGATATCCTGCGTAGTTGCCTTCAGAGTCAACATAGCGAAATACGATCTGGTCATTTTTTTCAAGGTCCTTAAGATATCTGTCAATGTGGTCGAGTGGGAAGAGGAGTTTTCCCTCGGCATGCGCGCTAGGTATAAGCCGTATGTCATTTTTTGGTATTTTCGTGGTGAAGACACAGCTCCCGTTGTTCTCATGTTTCAACAGTGTCGGTCGGCATTCAAACCGGTTTGAATCATTAATATTGAGGCATGCCTCTGGTATGGGATGCAGTATCTTGTGTGTCCCCGGGAGCAACCCAAGTTCGGTGAGCACTTGAAAACCATTGCACACACCTAGGATTGGTTTGTTTTCGGTGATAAACGTGATGAGTTCTTGCTGGAGTTTACTTTTTATTCGGGCAGCAAAAATCGCACCGGCTCTGATGTAATCCCCTGCAGAGAACCCGCCGGGTATCATCAGGCAGTGATAGTCAAGCAGGTTTCGCCGTTCATCTTTTGCGCAATCTATGTTAAGAAGTTGTTTGAGATGCACGAATTCTGGTTGAGTTCCCAGACGTTTGAATGCATCATAGGATTCTTGTTCACAGTTAGTTCCTTCGATACGTAATATGGCGATTTTTATATCTTGTTTTTTCACAGTGTTTCACCGGTTTACTCATGTAATAATAAGACTATTATTTCATTTTATGGTCTGATTTTTTTATTCATTTTGCGTTCTTTTTTTGACCAAGTAGATAGTACGGCGTTGTATTTTTGTTTAATTAAAGCATAATATTTTTATAGGGTGCAGAGATACCTCATAATGAAATATAATTAAATGTAATTAAAATAATGAAATATAATGAAATATAATTAGGTGAAATTATGGCAGAAGAAAAAGAAGATAAAAAATACACCACCATATCAATACCCACGCCACTAGCAAACAAAATCAAACAACGCATAGAAGGAACCGGATTCAACTCCCTCTCCTCATACGTAACCTACGTACTCAGAGAGGTCATCTCAGGAGCAGACCAAGAACCCGAAGACGCATTCACCAAAGAAGACGAAGAAAAAGTCAAAGAACGCCTCCGAGCACTTGGGTACCTCGACTAATCATCATGGAGATAGCGATTATGCCACGACCTCACGGCGGAAAACTTATCACCCGCACACTACCTAAAAAAAACCCGGATGTTAGTAACATACCGGAATTTGAAATAACCACTAACCAAGCAGAAGACGTACTCAACATCAGCACCGGTGTTTTTTCACCACTCACCGGCTTTCTCACTCAAAACGATCTTGCAAATGTAGTATCACATAAACGACTCACCAATGATACCCCGTGGACGATCCCAATCCTTCTTGACCTTGATCAACAGGCACTCACCGATATCACTGAGGGAGATCAAATACTGCTCACCAACAACGAAATCGGTGTGCAAGCACTCCTTGATTTGGAAGAAATCTACAGTTATGATAAAAAATCACTCGCCGAAAATATTTATCGAACCACGGATACCGCGCATCCCGGAGTTGCTAACATTTACAATATGAAAAGCACGTTTGTTGCAGGACAGATACATTTGCTTAAAAGTACTCCACGTGAATTTGATGACTACAACTTGTCACCTAAAGAAACACGTATTCTTTTCAAAGAAAAAGGTTGGCGAGAAATCGTTGCGTTCCAAACACGTAACCCGCCACATATTGGACATGAGTATGTTCAGAAAACCGCATTAACCTTTGTTGATGGTATATTCATTAACCCTATTATTGGTAAAAAGAAAATCGGGGATTTCAAAGATGATGTTATCCTGAAATCGTATGAAACCCTTATGAAACATTATTATTTGAAAAACCGGGCGGTTATGAGTATCCTGCGGACTTCTATGAAATATGCTGGTCCACGTGAAGCAATTCATCATGCGATCATGCGGAAAAACTTTGGGTGCACGCATTTTATTGTCGGTAGAGATCATGCGGGTGTCGGTAATTATTATGGGCCATATGATGCGCATGATATCTTTGCAGAGTTCCCAGATCTTGGTATTATCCCTGTGTTTTTCAGATCGTTTTCCCGATGCACCAAATGTGATAGTGTGGTTAACGATAAAATATGTCCTCATGATCAGAAGTATCATATCAATTTTAGCGGGAAGAAAATACGGGAGCTGCTTCGCAATGGCAAGGTACCACCTGAGGATATGATGCGTAAGGAAGTTGCTGAAACCATTCTTACGTTTGATAACCCTTTTGTTGAATAACCGTGTAGGAGAAACGTGTATGGATCTTAAAATACATGGTCGTACGTTGCTGATTCATCATTGGGATGCCGATGGTATTTGTGCAGCTCGACTTCTGCTTGAAAAATACCCTGATACGGATATAACTAATGTTACACCGCATCTTGGAAATTATTATCTGACAGATGACGAACTTGCCGCATATGAAGAGTATGATACGATTATCATTGCTGATATGGCTATCCCTGAGGATAATATACAGCGTCTTGCAGAACATGCAGATATCTTTATTTTTGATCATCATCTGCAACCAGAAATCAAGTTTGTATTCCATCATAACCCCATTATCAAAGGAGCTAACCCTGATGACTATCCGTCTGCAAGCTGGATCGTCAACGACTTCCTTGAAAATTCGGTGAATCTTTTTGCGTTACTGGGCATTATCGGCGATCATGAGCAAAAAATACAGCGTAACAGTAAGTTTTCAACGATTATATACTCCTTCTGTGATCAACATAATCTTACGTTTAATCAGCTGTTATCCATGGTGTATCTGCTTGATTCCAACTATAAACTCGGTGACAAACAGGCGGTTGAACAGGCCCCACGGCTTCTCCAAGGGTATACCGCTGAGGATATATTGACTAATAAGACGTGGAACAAGAATCTTACACGACTTAACACTGAGATCACCAAGCAACTGAATCTTCCGCATGATACTATTGATGGTATCATCTACAAAAAAATTGATACCCCGTATAACATAATTTCAACGATAACACGAAAGGTCGCCTGGGACAGCGGTCAGCACACCCTTGTGGTAAACACCGGTTTTTTCCAAGACAAAGATCAAATTTATATGCGCAGCACCAAGAATGCACAGCCGATGATACAACGTGGAAAACAACTGGGTTTTAAATGCGGCGGTAAAAAAGAAGTCCTCGGGGCAATTGTCCCCAAGGATAAAACTGGGCCATTTGTACAAGAAATACTTGCATTTTTACAATCATAAATATATGAGGTGGAAAAAAGATATGAAAAAACAAAAAGCAACCAATGTTACCTGGCATGAACATACCGTTCAGCGAGCTGATCGCGAGTCGTTGTTACATCAAAAAGGCGCGGTGTTGTGGTTCACTGGATTGTCAGGTAGTGGAAAGTCGACTATTGCTAATGAAGTAGCCTACCGATTGCATTCACAGGGGCATCTTACCTATGTTCTTGATGGAGATAACATACGTCACGGCTTGAATAAAGATTTAGGGTTTTCCCCGGAGGATCGTGAGGAAAACATACGGCGGATATCTGAGGTGGCTAATTTGTTTGCTGATGCGGGTGTGCTCACGTTAACCGCGTTTATCTCACCGTATCGAAAGGATAGGAATTTCTGTAGAACGCTCGCGGGCTCTGGGAGATTTATTGAGGTTTACACGAAAGCATCGCTGGATACCTGTGAAAAACGTGATCCGAAAGGATTGTACAAGAAGGCACGAGCGGGTATTATCAAAGAGTTCACAGGTATTGATGCACCATATGAAGCACCAGAAACCCCTGAGCTTGTTATTGATACTGACAAGTATGATGTAGAGGAAAGCGCAGATTTGGTTATTGAACTGTTAAAAAAACAGGGCTTACTTTCATAGGAATCTGTTATGTTAGATACATCGGTGAATTATATTGTATCCGGGTTAGAGCGTTCAGGTACTTCAATGCTTATGCAGATACTTGATGCTGGCGGGGTACCTATTGGCTATGATACCGCCCGTCCGCCAGATCAGAATAACCCTAAAGGTTATTATGAGCTTGAGGGTGGTAAAATCATCAACAAGCTGATGGAGGGATCCGTTAATTTTAATATTTATATGGGTAAGTTTATCAAAATAACCGCGTATGGCCTTAAATTTTTACCATCGGGTAAATATCGTATTATTTATTCTGAGCGGGACCTTGAGGAAATCCTTGATTCCATGGAGAAAATGGCTCAGATCAAAGATGAAAACCGTGATGACACCCGCAGTACTTTTCAAAAACTTAACGCTATGATAAAATCAGTGATTACAGAGCGAGAAGATATACAGACCTTGTTTGTGAATTATAATGAGATTCTGCAATCACCACGACAGAGTATACAGCAGATCGTTGATTTTATCGATGTACCCGGACTCGATGTTGATAGCATGGTTGCAGTGGTTGATGCTCGGTTGTATCGTCAACGGCGTTAAAGCCAAAGGTTCTGTCAACAGATACGACTGGTTTATCCTTATAAATTATGACTGTCGCATTCGACTGACACCTCGGAACTCAAAGTTTTCTCAATTAAACCCATCCATCTGTTTCTACCAAGATTTAGATTAATTCCTGCCATTTCTGCAGGAGTAAGTCCATCTAATCCCTGATGAGAACGCAAGAAATTGTAATATAAACGATAGTTATCCATCATCTGTTTAACGCAATCGGGCTTGCCAAGACCCCGCATTATTTTATCTCTTTCGCGCCAGCTACCATGGTATCTTTCTACTCTATTGTTATTTTCCCTATCTGTTATTCCAACGCTTTTGATATGAACT
>CAZRMY010000045.1:0-13615 GCA_964601295.1 uncultured Thermoplasmatales archaeon
ATGTATAACTTCCACTTGGGCTAATATCAAACAAATACTCTGCGATTTTCTTCCGAACGTTACTACGACGTAGCGAGCGCATTACGAGTGGGCGTAATAACTCTGGAGCATTATTTACATCTTCGCTATCCTGCATCCCATCCACCACAAAGTATGTGACATCCTATTAATAAATTAATCGGTTAATTTCTACCACAACTCACATAAAAATAATTTAAAAAATAAAAATATAAAAGTAAATTTTAAAAAATAAAAGTTTATGTACAAGCGAAACTACTATATCGCCCACTCTAGATACACCCTCCACAAATATATCCCATACTGGAGGATACACAACACATGTCAATAAAAAAAGAACTACTCCATGAACTCACCGAACAACAACTTCAAGAACTTGCCGACTCAAAAGGCATCAAATTCACCCTCAGCAAAATACAAAAAAAATACTATGAAGGATGGGATGAAAAAGAGAAACTCGTTGACCTCATGACCGACCATCAAGATCTCACAGTATCAGACATTGAACAGTTCATCCAAAACAAATAACCCGCTCATCGACTGCGTGTAACACCAACCCTAGCGCAAAAATCCTCAACCGGACATCGACTACAAAACGGGGATATTGGTACACATATTTTTTGCCCAAATGTAACAAAAAGATCATTAAAATCATCCCAAAACCGCTCAGGTAACACCTTTTTCAACGCCATCTCCGACTCCTCAGGCGTATCTGTGTTAACCCACCCTAACCGATTAGGAATACGATGACAATGTGTATCAACTGGGATAAACCCATGCAGATGATGACCATACACCATCACAATATTCGCCGTCTTACGACCCACACCCGGAAGGTTCATCAGCTCATTAAAATCACGGGGAACACGACCACTATACTCAGTTAACAACATATGCGATATCTCCAAAATACGCTTCGCCTTCGTCCGATAAAAACCAACTGGATAAATCAACGATGCAATATCCGGCTCAGAAAGACTCAACATCTTCTTAGGTGTATCATACTTCTTAAGCAAACGTACAGCAGCAACCTCAGTTACCTCATCTTTTGTACGTAAACTCAACACACAAGAAATCAAGGTAGTATATGGCGTATCTGCAATATTCTTTTTAGAACGCGACACAATTGGCTCTGAATATTGCTTCAACGCATCTTTTAACAACGTAAAAAAAACATCAAAATCAACATCCTGCGTCACATTAGAGCCCCCTAACTTATCGAAATAGTACCATAGTACGGTTAGTTAGACACATGGGGAATAAAAAAGAAGAGAGATAACGAATATTATTTTTTCCTTCTCAACAAAACCAATAGCGCACCAACTGCTATAACCACTGCAAAAAACTCAAAACCCGGAGACTCACCACCGGTGTTACCACCATCACCAGAGTCATCCCCATTGCCATCTCCATTATCATCTCCATTATCCTCAGTATCACCATCGCCGGAAGAATACCATGGCGCATACGACCCTGGGACGTAATCAGACCACGTCTCACTTTGCTCTTCTCCAACTTGTGAATATTCAGTTGCAAAACCCCATGCCTCATATGATAAATCTGGATTATCCACCTCAAAAGTATATGTTAGCGAGGTTCCATCATCAGAAACAGGTGGTGCTTCAATCAGCTCGTAAGTACCCTCAAAATCTCCGCGACCCATAAAAATACCTTGTCCGGAGAAATAAGAAACCTGATAATATGAATTATCCCCTGCCTTTAGATGCATATAATACCCAACTTGTTCATCATCTGTAATGGTTCCTGCAACCGACATACTCAACGTAACTGTAGAATCAGATATCGAATAAGATATATCGGTGATATCTATATTTGGTTTATCACCATTAAAGGCTTCCCAGGACCATTTATTTGCTGACATTGTATAATGCCAAATATCACCAGTAGGATCACTCTCAGCATTTACAATTATACTTATCGTACTTATCATTAATAGTACCAATAAAATAAAACAACTAGTCTTTGTTTTCATATATAAAATACCTCCGAATAACCCTGAAAAAATAGTTGCTTTTATATTTATCGGAAAAAAACAGCAAAAAACCTATGAGAATTTCAGATAATACGCGAAGGAAAACCACAATGTTTTTATTATGAAAAAACGATACCGAACTCTCCACTCAGGAGGGATGCACGAAATGAATGAGATAATTAAATCATATGGTCATAATGCTGGAAAAATATGGCGAGTAATCAATGAGAATGGCCCCCAAGTACAAACGAAGTTGTTGAAACTAACCGATCTGAGAGAAGAAGATTTTTATGGTGGACTGGGATGGCTTGCCCGGGAAAACAAAATCCGCAAAGAAAAACGCACTTACAAACTCGGCGAAACAAATATGACGCAAAACATAGGAAAAAACGCCGGGAGAGTCTGGGAGGCACTCAGTCAAAATAACGAGATAGATGTTTCAACCATTGCACGGGTAACAAAACTCGAAAAAAGCGATTGTTATTTAGCACTTGGCTGGCTTGCCTGCGAAGGAAAAATAACCGCAAAAGTCAAAGTAAAAAAGAAACAATAAAAAAAACCATTTTTTTCCTACTTTTTACCTTTTTATTAATCGTTGTTTTTTTCATAAATGCTTATTACTCGTAGTATATTGTATTTTGTGTGCAAAACCCAGTTAAATCTGAGTTGAAAAAACTCCTGCATGATACATGGACGACCATTTTGCCGTTGTTAAAAATAATGATACCGATTAGTATCATTGTTAAATTGTTAAAAGAAACGGGGGTAATAGAAATCATTGGCGTATGGCTGTCACCAGCAATGGAGATAGTAGGATTACCGGGAAGCTATGGGTTGGTATGGGCGACAGCGCTTCTTACAAATATTTATGGGGGGTTAGTGGTCTTTTTTTCGTTGGATCCACTGTATGAGTTAACTGTTGCACAGGTAACCGTTCTTGCGGTGATACTGTTACTGGCGCATAATTTACCTGTGGAGATCCGGATTGCGCAGAAAGCAGGGGTGCGTGTCTGGTTTATGCTGCTGCTACGCATTGGTGGTGCTTTTCTGCTGGGGTATGTGGTTTATATGGTATGTATATTAGGCGGGTTTTTGCAACAGCCAAATACACTGACATGGTCGCCATCAGCTGCAGACTCGTCACTTCTCGGCTGGATGCTTGGTGAACTGCAGACCTATGGTATGATTTTTGTTATTATCTTTGGGTTATTGGTGCTTATGCGTATTTTACAGAAAACTGGGGTTATCAACCGGTTGAATAACCTGCTTGCACCAATGTTACGTGTGATCGGTATGAGTAAAAATGCTGCACCCGTGACTATGATTGGTATGACTCTTGGGTTAGCCTACGGTGGTGGATTGATTATCAAAGAAGCGCGCTCAGGATTGTTGACTAAAAAAGATGTGTTTTTATCGTTATCATTTATGGGTCTTTCACATAGTCTTATTGAAGATACGTTGCTTATGTTGGCTATTGGTGCGTCCATCGCAGGAGTGTTAGTAGCACGGTTAGTGTTTACCCTGCTTATTATGCTGATAATTATTACCATCATACAGAGGGTGTCAAGGGAACGTTTTACCCGGTTGTTTACCACTATTTAACAGTGATTTTTTTTGTAAACAACTTTTTTTAGGCAGACTAGTATTCAGAGGAGCTGTGGATAAAGATATAGCCAAGGATATCAAACAACTCAACAGCCGGATCGCTGAGCTTGAAAAAATGTTGGCAACTTTGATGCAGCCATTGCAGCAGTTGCAGACAACCACGCAGCGGTATCTGCGCCTTATACAATTGCTGCTTGAGCATGGCGGACTTACCCCTGAGTTGATACTTCCAGGGATGAAAGATCCGATTTCACAGGAAATCGTTAGAGTGTTACTTGATAAACCTGATCAGAATCTCTCTCAGATAACCGAACGAGTGCGAAACCGTCGGGGGACCGCATCACGGCGGATAATCCGAGAGCGGGTGCAACAACTGATAGGCAAAAAGATTATCGGAAAAAAACAAGATGGCTCACGATATGTGTACCATCTTACCGATGACGTGATCAAAAAATGGTCACAACTGCTCGGTTTCACCATATAAAATGACCACAGTATCATGATACAGAAACAAAATATTGGAGGTAGAAAAATATGAATAAACATGAACAAATGCCCGACCCAGAAAAAATAAAAGAAATATTAGATGTCGTCTCAGAGAAAATACCTGGGCTGCTCAAAGAGCTCAGTGGTATTTTGTACAGCCCCAAAAGCGCCAAAGAATACGCTGAAGCAGCAGCGATATTCTACAAGGAATTAAAGGCAGCAGGTATGAACGATGAGCAGGCATTTGAACTAACCAGCCAGTATTTATCAACTTTAAACCTGGGGAAAATGATGCGAAACGTCGGTGAACATCACCATCATGACTAAAAGCCTTGGCTGTTGAATATATATGACCAAACAAAAAGAAGAGATGGAGGATAATAGTCCAATGAAAATATTTGGATTTATCCTTCCTGCTCTTCCCAAGTTGACTATACGATTTGGTGCTGTGTTTCTAAGATTCAAAAGAAACGCAAAAAAAGGTGGTCGAGTCTTTAAAAAAGAGTTGATAGACCAAGGAATCGATGAAGAAACAGCTACTGCATTAACTCAGGTGTATCTACGGTCAAGTAACATTAGACAGTATATGACGTATCTTAGATAGAGGGATATTGAATCACAGTACTAGTCGTCATGCAATCTAAAAGAGTATTATTTTTTTTCTATTTCGTCTTAAGCGGTGGTATACAGTATCATAATTGATTCATTGGTTTTAGAAACATAAGAAAATAGATAAAAAAAGAGAGCGAAGGTTATGTTGCTTCTCCATCGAAAATAGCGCAAATATACCCCCTGGATATCCGTCCTTTGAATTCATTGGTGAAGGTAAGTTTTTGATGTTTATACACGCCTCGTTCTCCTTGGCCGAATATGCGATAGTGTACGTTTAACGCACGGAATGTCACTGTTTTTGAGCGGATTCGAGGCCAGCGTATGGTGCCCCATACGAATGTTTTGATGAGGCCTGTTTCGTCTGCATTTTTTGGGATGCTGATCTCTAGAGTACCCCAGTCGCTTTCTTCATCGAAGACATCTTTTGCTTTGCATTTTATGGTGTAATCGCCTTTTTCGCTGTAGGTATGAGTTAGGGTTAACATAGTTCCTGATAGGTAGGGGCCCATCCATTCTTCGGTGGTGCCATCGCCCCAGTCTATTGTATAGTATATTTCACCGCCATCAGGATCAACTGCAGTGAAATTGTAGGTGTATTCTGTCTCTGGTGCACCTTCTGTTGGTCCATCGATATTCGGTGTTTCGGGAGCGTTATTTGCAGCGACAGAAGCAAATTTGACTAGCATAGCATCAGTCGATGATGAAAGATACCCGCCGTTTCTTCCCGCGGTGATGAACCCATCATCGCTGGTTTGTTGGATATGGTTTGCTATTTGAGATCCTTCACCGCCACATACTCTAATCCATTCGATATTACCGTCTTCATCGATTTTGACAAGATGTATATCGTCTTTGTCACCAGTCATACCTTGGAGGTTCATGGTTACACAGACAACGTATCCGCCATCATCCATGTCTTCCATACTCCAGCTGACATCTCTTGCTGATGTACCATAGGTTTTATCCCATTCCATGTTTCCATTTTCATCAGTTTTCACCAGCCATGCATCCGCGGAGCCTGCACCATAAGAATACGTATAACCAGTCATGAGATAACCGCCATCAGTGGTTTGATAGCATAACCGTGAATGCCCGTAATCCTCTGAATCACCTCCGAAGGTTGCGTTCCATTCTTCATTGCCATTACTATCTGTTTTTACCATCCAATATTCAAAGGTTTCATCTTCGGCCCAGCCGGTAAGAATATATCCATCATCATCTGTTTGATCAATGGCAAATAATTGATCATCCAAACTGCCATAATTGTATTCCTTCCGCCATTGCTCTAACCCCAAAAAATCTGTTTTTAATAACATTCCTTTCATATCATTTGGAAAAGCTGTGTATCCACTTACACCTACCGTAAGATAACCATCATCCTCTTCTAAGATAGATACCGGGATAAAAGACCATTCCCAATCCACTGCATAGTATTCAAACCAAATTTCATTACCTGTTGCGTTAAGTTTCACCAAACCACCAATATCCCAATCAATACTATCGTGCTCAAAAATCATATGCAAACAAGCAATATACCCTCCATCTTCTGTTTGCATACCAAAATAGGCGTCTCCATCTACAATAGGAAACGTCATAGTATCATTGGATACCTCTGTGATTTCCCAGCTCCATTCTTCATTTCCATTACCATCTGTTTTTATGAGCCAGGGATGCGGACAATTTGATGCCTCCGTCGATCCACCTGCAAAGTAACCGTCGTCATCTGCTTGATCGACGAATACAAATCTATCGGATTCATCACCACCATACGTTTTACTCCATTCAACATCTGTTGTGCTTGTAACTGTAGGATCAACATCTATAGAGTTCTCAGACGTTAAAGATTCAGAACGTGTGTATATCATACCTGTTACAGGTAGGGCAGTTGCAATCAACAGCATGCAAACTAACATACTAATTATGTTTTTTTTCATGGTTTTTTCCTCCCAGGAAACAGTTTTTTCTTCCAACCTAGAAAATATTATAAGATAAATAATAAAAGTTTATTTAAATTTTTTCATATTATTAAGCAATTTACAGATTATTTGACACGTAAAAAATTTTTTTAGTCATAAGTTATTTAATATGTTTCTCGGCGTGTTATCTTTGAGTGTCACGTTTGCTATAGCTGAGTCCATACTATCATTAAAGAAGAACGGGGGTAAACCACTTAGTTCTATTTTATATCTGTTATGTATCTGAGAGCATGCATTAATTATTTTCAATAGAACTGATACATATACTAATATCGTTACATAATTATTAAATATACATTTAGTGATTCCAGATTAGCGTTTAGGGAGGTAAAAAGATGAAAAAAGTATTGATATTATTAGTCGCCTTTACTGTTCTTATACCAGTAACCATGGCTAGTAATCAAATAGTAAGTGAAAATGAAGCTGTTGAACATTCATGTGGTCTTGCATCAACGAATAAAAAATCTGTATCACCACATAGTGACAATATAATACGACCTACAGCGACTCTGGGAGTTCCATTTTATGCATATGTAACAGCTGATCTCTCTGAAGAATTAGAAGAAGGACCTTGTAGCTTTAATCCAAATAGTCCGGAAAATATCATTCCGCTGGCACCAACAATTTCAGAACAGTTTATTTCTGCCGGAACCTGGGTAAAGGGGGTATGGTATGGCTGTGAATATGGAGGTCTGGACGATACAAATATATGGACAATTGATCAAAACACCGGTGAAATGAGCATTGTTGGTGATTATGATCCTGGAGATACTGGCCTTAGTTTAAATGGGCTTGCATTTGATCCGATTTCAGAACATTTGTATGCTTGCACTAGTACAGCACTGTACACTGTAAATATGGATACTGCAGCATTAACGCTTGTAGGAAACTTTGTCACTTCTTTAAACATGATGATTGCAATTGATTTTGATCATGAGGGAAATCTATATGGAATTGATATTGTAACAGATGGCCTCTATGAGATAAATAAGAATACGGCTGCTGAATCGCTTATTGGGTATACGGGTTATTCTCATAATTATGCTCAAGATATGGCATATGATCATGATGAACACATAATGTATCTATCCGCCTATACCGATATGGGTGGAGGATTATACACGGTTAATTTAAATACTGGAGTTGCAACACATTTAGGTAATTTTCAAAATGATGCTGAAATAACAGGTTTTGCGATTCGAAGCGGCGCACAAATTGAAATCGGTGATATCAGTGGAGGGCTCGGCGCATCTGTAGTTTTGAGGAACACAGGTACTCAGCCAGCTACGAATGTAACTTGGTCAGTGTCCTTTTCAAATGCAGTTGTGCTTTTACCGTTAGGTGGAACAGCCTCAAAAACTATCGAATCAATCCCCGCTGGTGAAGATCAAATCATAAAAGCGCGATTCTTAGGTTTTGGTGGTATCCTTAAATTTACAGATATTATCGTTACCGTAGAATCAGATACCGGCGGAATCGTCGAAGAAGTGTTGCCTGCAAAACTGTTGTTATTCTTTGTAATTATTTAAAAAAATGCATAGGGCGAAAATCCCTATTATCCTCTTTTTTTATTAATCTAGGCTACTTTTTTCTACAGAGATTTCTTAACATAGAGTTGTCCGATGACTATACCTATGTGTTTTAGTATCAAAGTTAGCCCCCTCCGAAATAGATGAAAAATAAAAATATCTCGTTGGAATGCAATGTTTCTTTACAAATTAGCTGATTATATGCTTTTTTTTGTGCTACATCGGTAAATAAAGATGAGTATATAAGTGTAAAAAAGTTACATGTTCTGGTAGAAGTGGGGTTTTATCATGGATAAGAATCAAAAAATAAAACTGTTTAAGGATGTATTTGCACCAAAACCAACTGAGCATATACTTTTTCTTGTAGATACACCACATGACAATATCGCTGATACATCCAGATGGAAGGAACGCAGAGCTATGGCACAAGAATGGTATACACTCTTCAAAGAACTGGCGGTAACAGAAGAGTTCACTGTTTCCTATCAAGAATATCCTGCTACAGGGATACATAATCAGCCAATTTCTGTTGATATCATAGATGTTCCTCATACTGATCTGGTGATTGCCTTAACAGAGTATTCTGCATCATCGACATTGATCCAACTTGCCGTGGATAAAAAAAACGAGTTACGCTGCGCGAGCATGCCCATGGTTGAACGGCGAATGGAAGACTCTGCGTTTAAAGCAGATTATAAACAAGTCCAAGCGTATGCAGCACAACTGGAACAGCTATTAAATGATGCAATCGCTGGAGAGGTTACCTTTTCTACAGGCGATACATTGTTTGTTGATTTACGATATCGAACAGCACGAAAAGAAGCAGGTGATTGTACAAAACCTGGTCATTTTATTAATTTTCCTAGTGGTGAAGCATGGAAAGCACCATATGAGGCTACAGATGAAGAAATTCAAGAGTATGGCAAAAGTAAAACTGAGGGGATTCTACCGGTAAGTCACAGTGGTGAACTATTCAAGTATATTATATATAACAATCGAATCGTGGATATCAAAGGACCTGAGTCGAAAGCAACAGAGTTGAATGTGTTCTTTTCGGAAAATGAATCACGTCGAAATATCGCTGAATTTGCGCTGGGATGCAATCCGTATGCTGTTGTCACGGGTAACCCACTTGAGGATGAAAAAGCAAGTGGATTACATATTGGGTTTGCCATGAGCAAACAATTGGGTGGGAAAGTAGATAGTGATATGCATGAGGATATTATCTATGCTAAAGGCTGCCCGGTTGAAGCAACACAGGTTATTTTACGTAAGAGTGACGGATCAACTGTGAAAATAATTCAGGATAGTCGCATCCGGTATGAATTATGCTAAACAAAATCGGAATGATCACATTGTTTTATTTTAGAGGATCTGGTGGGATACCTGCAGGAAGCGATGGTTGGATAGCCGGGGGTTTCCACTGTCTGAGATAATCCATGTTTAGAAGCATATACATGAAAACAGGGAGCGTGGTTTGCATCCAATGCACCAGGTTATCATGTGTACCCTGACCCATGTACATTTCATAATCTTCTGATAATATCTCAAACGAAAATGAGGGGACCCGGCATTCTTTGTACACCCAATCTTGTGCTGAACCACTGAGATATACTTTTTTTCCTTTATACGTGAGTGCGGATAATGCTTCATATTCTGAGTTTTCTTCTACCCAGTTTAACACGTGATCAAATAGATCTGTTTCTTGTTCTGTCATCTCAAAGGGTGGTTTGAACACCATCCACGGTTGACAGAGACCATGCGCAGCAGTATGACAGTTAAGATAAAAAGAAATATCATTGAAACCAATTCGTTCGATCAGATGTTTGACTGCTTGGCTCTCAGGTTCAGAAAAAGGGTATCTCCCACAGTTAGAAAACGTCCCCCAAAACGGAAGATCGATGTTAAAACGGCGTAATACTCTGCCGAGTTCTATATATGGTATTTTGATACGGCCAAATAGTTTTCCTAACCTGATAGAGTGCCCACGTAATCGGCCGAAATCAACATCAAAATTACGGTTTAAATCAATGCCATTGTCATTAAATCGAGAATCGCTGTTGCGACCATCAGGGTTTACTAGCGGAATGATATATATTTCCGATGTGTTCAAAAGTGATGAAATAGTAGTATTTCTACCATAGTTTAGAAGAAGGTATTCTGCAAGATACAAGCATGCCTCTCCAGCCTCCCATTCACACCCATGAATACAGCCATCTATCACACAAGATGATTTGGTGTCGTGATTATGTTCATTGGTAACACGGATGCACCAGATATCTTTTCCTTGCACACTTTTTCCAATCGATGTTAATAATACCAATTCGGGGTACTTATCAGTAAATGCATAAAGCAATGCGGTGGTAGCCTCATAATCGTGATAGTCACCATCCTTCCAATCAGGCAGAATGCACGGAATTGCTTTTGAAATTTCCGAGTTATGTTCCCGGGTTTCGCTAGGTGTTAGGTGCTGTTCTTCGAGGCATCCAGTTAACGTCGAACAGATAACCGCTATGATAAAAAATAGAGCAATTGATGATATTTTCTTTCGCATATGTCCTCCCGCATTTTAAAAATGATATAAATTCAAACTATATAATTATATTTTTTATAAAATTATTTTCAGTTGTTTATGACTAGAATACGTGAGGTGGTGAAGTAGAATTTAATAATTTTTAAATAGCATGCTTGGTTACAGAGCGGGCATGGCTGAGAAAAAGAAAAAGGATTCTATGAGCAAGTATCTAACCGTGATATTGGCAGTAATAATAGTGTTTGCTGTTGGCGTGTACGCGTATACTAATCTTGTTGAACCCACATCTGAAGATACACCGGAGGATACTCCGGATGATACCACACCACCTGAAGAGCCACCAGCAGAAACATTGCTAACTGTCACAGTTGGGGGGCAAAGCTATAATTATACGTTAGCTGAACTGCAAGATTTCGATGCGGTAACCGGACAAGGTGGACGGAGAAGACAAACTAGTACGATAAGCGGACCGTACACGTACACCGGAGTACCTGTTACAACATTGCTTAACGCAGTTAACATAACTTCTGAGAACTACACAATACAAGCTGTTGCGAGTGATGGATATACCAAAGAATATTCCACCCCCGATGTGCAGGGACATATCACAGTTTACACTGAATCAGGAAATGAAACAGGTAATGTAACCATGATCATCGCCTATGAAGAAGGAGGAGTATTGCTTAACGAAAGTACAGGTGGTCCCTTGAGAATAGCATTTGTCGACGATGAAGGTGCTATCACCGATTCAAGTCTCTGGTTACGGGAATTGGTTAGCATAACTGTTCTGGAATAAAAAAAACAATAAAGAAGAGAAAAAAGCACCATACTCATACTCTTTCATAGCGTACCAGTTAAATATTGTTTTACTTCAAGTAGAAAATGATACCATTTTGGGAAAAAACGTAGTAAAAGATCACGCAGAAACGATCTAATCGGTTGGTCCTCGTCTTCAGATTCACTGGGTAGATTTAATAACTCAATCGTCGAAATATTACCGATATTGTTTGGGCAGACAACGTTCTCCCCGCGGAGATGTAACGGCCAACTCGGTTTTCCTTTAGGCGTGTATTGTGGTAACGGCTCCCCATTAAGTTTATCGACCACGAGATACCCGGAATCATATGCGATATCATAGCTTTTCAACTCTGTCACCCAGCCATCTCCTGCGGTTAATTTAATGGTATACCCACGTTGCGCAAGATCATCGTTAAAGGTATAAGAGCCATCAGATTCAACATCATCAACTATTCCTACAAGATACCACAGAGGTAACCCTGTCCAGATGTTGCCTTCATCCTCCCATGCTACTTCTTCATACTGTGCAAGATAGATTTCAAACTGACTGCGGTTAACTTGTCGAGTTTGAGCTCCTATCAAGGTTATATGCCAATCAGATGGAGGAGGAACAACTGTGATGGTGCAACGGGCCATGGCTGATGCACCATATTCATCAGTAACCACCACTATTACCTCATACTCTCCTTCGGTAGAAAACGTATGCACAGGATCAGAGACATTAGTAGTGAGATCATCATCAAAATCCCAGAGATACGCTACAGTATCTCCATCAACATCAACCGCATCACAGGAAAAAGATACCGGCAACGGTAACAACCCGGATACCGGTTCCGCCTGCATGGATACCGTAGGTGGACTGTTTGTATTCTCCAGCGTGTTGTTTTTCTCAGAGCCGTTTTCATCCGGGGACTGCACTGCAGACTGTTCAAGACACCCACTAACTATAAGCATGCATAGTGTTACCAGCACCAGCAGTACCGTTGGTTTATACATACACATGTTCCCACGCATCTTAATGAAGCTCATAATACGTACAGATTCCTATTAATCGAATACGAGCACCTATAAAACTTTTTAGCCCCCAATGCACCGATCCAGGGGCAACTCCCTTAAAACCTTCCATATACAAACGTACCGAGTCAGAATGAAAACTTGGAACACCATTGACGGTTATCACCGCCGGGCTTTCAAACCCATATGACACCCAGCCATCAGTAGTAGTTTGAAACCATAAAGGAGAAAGATGCACACCCGCTGAACACCCCATAAGATAACTTGAACCACCAGCAAATATCAGATAGATTCCATTCTGGGCGTTCGAATCATCAGACAAAACCTGTTTTTGGTGCATACACGCTATATCCGTTCCCAAGCTAGTCGGAACACACATAAGACATAGTAAGCCAAGGATCCATACTGTTTTTGATATGAGATGAGCAGGCATAATAAAACACAGGTCAATCACCGCACACTATTTTAATATTTTTGAATTAATAATATAAAAAAACGCTGGGGAGGAGATTTGAACTCCTGTGGTGACAATCACCAGTGGTTTTCGAGACCACCGCCGTAGGCCGGACTTGGCTACCCCAGCAGTAAACAATGTATTTTTGGTTCAAAAGTTTAATCAAAGGCTTTTTTATATGGGTATCGATTCAGGTGAACGTAACAATCACAATAGAACCACAGAACACAAAAAAAGAGATCACTATTAAACAGAACGCACAAGTACTAGACGTAATACGTAAGCTTGAACTCAAACCTGATGGGGTCATAGTTTTACGCGGTCAAACCCCGATACCCGTTGATACTATACTTGATTCAGCAGAAAAATTAACAATTATTCAGGTTGCATCAGGTGGATAACACCGATTTTTTTGCTCCCGTAGTGTAGTCCGGCCAATCATCACGGCCTCTCGAGCCGTAGACTCGGGTTCAAATCCCGACGGGAGCACTTACTCCAACAGGAGAAACTGCGTACGCTCACGCCCTGTTTTTTTCTAATTCGATTTTTTGCGTTTCAGCACCGCTTTGCTGTTCTACAAATTCTGTGTTGGTTTTG
>CAZRMY010000046.1:0-13529 GCA_964601295.1 uncultured Thermoplasmatales archaeon
AAAAACAATGCTAAAGATACCTGCAGGAGACGGCGGGTTTTTCATGGAGGCCCATGCAAAAATACGCCCTCTTGATTTTGCAACCGATGGTGTCTATCTCTGCGGAGCAGCACATTACCCTAAAAACCTAGTTGACTCTATTGCCCAGGCGCAAGGGGCTGCCTCTCGCGCAGCAATACCCATCATGCAAGAAAAAATGACCGGTGAAGGAATTGTTTCTGAGGTAAACGAGGAATTATGCAGCGGATGTAAAACCTGTGAATCCGTATGCACCTATTCTGCTATTGAAGTTAAACCTCGAAAAGACGATCCATCTCATCTTGTTGCAACGGTAAACAAAGCATTATGTAAAGGCTGCGGGGCCTGTGCGGGCGCCTGCCCCTCCGGTGCTATCGAACAAAAAGGATACAAAAGCAAACAAATCCAGGTGATGCTAGATGCACTTCTTAAGGAGGTAACCATATGAGCAAACACCTGGAAAAAAACTCCGAGATAAGCAAACTAATTTTCAAAAAAGGAGAACTCGCCAAAGAAGTAGAAGAACTTTCAGGGGAAAACGTATTTAGATGTTACCAATGTGGAACGTGCTCAGCTGGCTGCCCATTTATCGAAGACATGGATCTTGGACCAGATGAAGCAATTAGATACGTTGCAATTGATAAGACAGAGGTGCTAAATTCTAATACTCTGTGGCTTTGCGCAAGCTGCTTTACTTGTGCTGAACGATGCCCACGTGATATCAACATCACCAAAGTTATGGAGGCATTACGTCAAATAATATTACGAAAAAAAATTGATCACACTAAACTTGTAAAAATCTCACAAAAAGAAAAACAATCTATCCCCCAGATAGCGTTTGTGAGTTTATTTCGAAAAAATATAGGATAACACATGCAAAACAAACATAAAAAAAATAGAAACAAACATACGCGACCAAGTAAGGTAAGAGCATGAAACTATTGTATTATCCAGGGTGTACACTCAAAACCTCTGCAAAAAACCTTGAGCAATCAGCGTATGCTATTATGGAAGAACTTGGACATGAACTTGTAGAAATGGATGATTGGAACTGCTGTGGTGTTGTTGCTTCGTTAACAGATGATGATCTGATGCATCATCTTGCGCCATTACGAAATCTGATTCATGTTGAAGACCAAGGTGAAAACAAAGTATTAACGCTTTGTGATATGTGTTGCAATACTTTGAAACAGACCAATCTTAGAGTAAAAGAAAACTCTGATGATTTTGAGACATTGAACCTGTTCATGGACCGTGAACATGACTACAAGAAAACAGTCACCGTACTGCACTTTCTGGAATTCCTCAGAGATGAAATTGGTTTTGACACATTAAAGAAAATGGTTAAACACCCGTTAAAAGGCATGAAAATCATGCCATATTATGGCTGCATGCTTCTCCGACCACGAGAAGTGGCTATTGATGATGCTGAGGACCCTATGATACTCAGTGATCTGCTTACAGCTCTTGGTGCCGAGGTTGTTGACAACCCATTTAAGATAGAATGCTGCGGTTCATACCATACCATTGAACAAAAAGAACTCGTTGCAAAACGAGCACACCGAATCACAAATTTTGCTCTTGAACGGGATGCTGATGCATTAATGCTATCCTGTCCGTTATGCAGATTCAACATTGATGTGCGTGGGAAAGAAGCAGAAAAACTGTTTAGTGGCTATAAACAAATCCCCGTGTATTATTATACACAATTGATCGCTGTAGCATTAGGCCTTGACACAGATGTATGTGGATTTGATGAACATGCAGTAGACCCAGTTTTATTACTGAAAAAAAAGGGGGTTTTTGAAAAATAACATTACATAATTAAAAAAAAGGTGAGACTATGGCAGATAACAAGAAAAAATCAAAATCATCCAAAAAAAATAAACTACAAATTGCGTTTTATTGGGCTGCCAGCTGCGGTGGATGTGAAATAGCAGTACTTGATATCGATGAAAAAATTTTAGATGTCGTTGAACTTGCTGATATCCTCTTCTGGCCTGTCGCAATGGATTTTAAATATAAAGACGTTGAAGCAATGAAAGATAACGCTATCGATGTCTGCTTTTTCAATGGATCTATTCGCACAGAAGAACAGGAGCACATCGCCAAACTCCTTCGTAAAAAATCTAAGGTGCTTGTCGCCTTTGGTGCCTGTGCAGTAAACGGGGGTATACCTGGTCTTGCTAACATAGCAGACAAAGAAGAAGTATTTAAAGTAGCCTATCTTGAAAACCCTTCGACAGATAACCCTGATAAAATTGTCCCTAAAACATCGGTGAAAATAAAAGAGGGAACCCTTACACTACCAGAGTTTTATGACACCGTGAAAACACTTGATCAAACGGTTGATGTAGATTATTACTTACCGGGGTGTCCTCCCACGCCAGAGCAAATTATGACGGCTGTGGGCGCAATAGCAGAAAATAAACTTCCGCCCAAAGGCAGTGTAATTGGCCCAATGAAATCTGTCTGTGATGAATGCCGATTTGAAAAAACAGAGAAAAAAATCACCCAAATCAAACGGGTTTACGAAGTTGATAAACTAGAAGATAAATGTCTACTTGAACAAGGCATCATCTGTTTAGGACCTGCCACTCGTGGTGGCTGCAGTGCACGATGTCTTGATGCAAATATGCCTTGTACTGGGTGTGGTGGTCCGACACCAAACTCAATGGATCAAGGAGCTAAAATGATTTCGGCGCTGGCATCGATTTTAGGTATCGAGGGTGAAGAAAAAATGAGTGATGAAGAAGTACAAAAATTAATAGATCAAGTCGTTGACCCGGTTGGAACATTTTATAAATATGGTCTTCCAGCGGGACTTATAAATCGGAAGGTGATAAAAAAATGAAGACAGTTACTATAGATCCTATTACACGATTAGAGGGGCATGGAAAAATCAGTATATTCCTTAATGACACCGGTGATGTAGAAAATGCAGTCCTTCAGATACCTGAATTACGGGGTTTTGAACGGTTTAGTCAAGGCCGTCGTGCGGAGGATATGCCTCAAATTACCAGCAGAATCTGTGGCGTATGCCCCGTTGCCCATCATTTTGCTTCAACAAAAGCACTTGACTCGGCGTTTCATGTTGATCCACCCGCTACTGCTAAAAAACTTAGAGAGCTCATGTACATGGGGTATTTCATCTATGATCATATCCTGCATTTCTATTATCTGGGCGGCCCTGATTTTGTTGTTGGACCTGATGCACCCGCAGGTAAAAGAAACGTGTTAGGTGTTATCGAAAAAGCAGGGGTGGACATCGGCAAAGAGGTTATCAAACACCGTGCATATGGACAAAAAATAACTGCTGTTCTCGGTGGAAAAGCAACACATCCAGTATGCGGCCTACCCGGGGGAGTGTCCAAAGGGTTAAACAAAGAAGAAGTAGCCGATATCAAAAAAATGGTGGATTCATGTATTCAGTTCGCTCAATTCTCTCTGAAACTTTTTGATGATATCGTCCTAAAAAATAAAAAATATGTTGATCTCATACTCAGTGACCCCTATACTTTAAAGACATACAATATGGGGCTTGTTGATAAAAACAACAAGGTTACTTTTTATGACGGAAAAATACGAGTCACTGATCAGCAAGGTAAAGAACACACGAAATTTGATGTACAAGAGTACTACAAAAACATAGCTGAACATGTTGAGGAATGGACGTATATTAAATTTCCCTACTTGAAAGACATAGGGTGGAAAGGCTTCACGGATGGTAAAAACAGTGGAATATATCGGGTAGGGCCACTTGGTCGTCTTAACGCAGCAGACGGCATGGCAACACCCCTAGCTAATAAAGAATACAATCGGTTTTATGAGACATTAGGTGGAAAATCCGTAAACAGTACTCTTGCGTTTCATTGGGCACGATTAATTGAGTTACTCTATGCAACCGAGCGGGCTAAAGAGCTTATAAACGAACCAGATATCACATCGCAAAATATTAGGAACCCTGTTGGTGAACCTGGTGAAGGGATGGGAGTCACAGAAGCAGCGCGGGGGACACTTATTCATCATTACAAACTTGACAAAGATGGGTTAATCGACAAAGCCAATCTCATTGTTGCGACCACAAATAATGCAGGTGCCATCAATATGTCTGTGCGCGATGCCGCTAAAGGTGTGATCAAGAAAGGCAATGTAGACGATGCTACACTCAATATGGTAGAAATGGCGTTTCGTGCGTATGATCCCTGTTTTGCATGTGCAACACATACCTTGCCAGGTGGCATGCCACTCGAGGTGAATATTTACGATCATAACAAAAAATTGTACAAAACCCTAAAACAAAATCTGTAGAGGAAACTAAATCATATGAAAACAATAATCTTAGGCATTGGCAATCAAATCCTTGGTGATGATGGAGTAGGAGTTCATGTGGCAAATGAGCTAAAAAAACACATCCCGCATCACAGTGATATACTCATTGATGAAGCAACTACTGGTGGAATGAATCTTCTAGACCTAATCCTAGGGTACGATAAAGCCATCCTTATCGATGCGGTGAAAACAGACAGTGGAACAGAAGGAACCGTCCAACGTATCCCTCTACATGACTTTTCGACGATGCACTCCTGCAACCCACATGATGTATCGTTAATTGAGGCCATACAACTGGCAAGAACGATGGGTGAAACACGAATCCCATTAGATATCGTGGTGATAGGGATATTGATGAAAAAAATCCCATGTGAATTTACTGAATCGCTCAGTAAACATATTGCTACAGCAGTTCCAAAAGCTGTGGAAATGACTTTAAATGAGATAAAAGAGGATAGAAAAAATTTCAAGTTGAGGTGAAGAAATATATGGCAGAAAAATTTGAACCAAACATCATCGGTTTTTTATGTAACTGGTGCTCATATGCAGGAGCAGATTTAGCAGGGACTAGTAGGTTAAAATATCCCCCAAACATCAAATCCATTCGTGTGATGTGCTCAGGACGGGTTGATCCCGTGTTTATACTTGAAGCGTTAAAAAAAGGTGCTGATGGCGTACTTGTAGCAGGTTGCCATCCAGGGGATTGTCATTACCAATCAGGAAATTACAAGACCAACAGACGTATAAAACTGTTAAAAAAACTGCTGAAAGATATGGGTATTGAACCAGAACGCGTGCGATTTGAATATATCTCTGCTTCTGAAGGACAGAAATTTGCTCAAGTTGTCACAGATTTTGTCACAGAATTGAAGAAAATAGGACCAAATCCGTTAACGGTAGTCGCATGAAAGTTGATACTCAAAAACTCATTGATATTGTCGGAGAAGAAAACGTTAGTGATAATATCGCTGATTTGTACGTGTACGCATCTGATGCATCAGTGCATCGTAAACTGCCTGATGTTGTGGTACGACCTCAATCTATCACGCATGTACAAAAAATCATGCGTTATGCTAATAAAAACAAAATACCTGTGACTCCTCGCGGTGCAGGATCTGGGATGAGCGGTCAAACCGTGCCGTTGTCCGGCGGGATAATCCTGGATATGAAATGCATGGACAAAATACTTGAGATGCGCCCTGAAGATGTCCTCTGTAAAGTTGAACCCGGTGTTATCAATGACGAATTAAATGCTGCGCTGAAACCTTATGGATTTTTTTTCCCACCGACCCCCTCCTCGGGTAGAATCTGTACCATCGGTGGGATGATCGGCACTAATGCCTCTGGGAACCGCTCAGTTAAATATGGTGCAACCCGAGATGCTATTTTGGGGATGAAGGTCGTATTAGCCAACGGTGAATTAGTCACCCTAGGGTCAAACACAAAAGTTGATTCATCAGGGTATCAACTCGCAAAACTCATGGTAGGCTCAGAGGGAACACTGGGCATTGTTGTTGAAGCGACATTGTTGATTTCACCTATCCAAAAAATTAGAGCGATGGGCATTGCAAATTTTAAACGTCTTGAAGACGCAGGAAACATGATTTCTGAGACCATCGCACAAGGGATAACACCATCCATGTTAGAACTTATGGATAATATCGCAATCACCGCAGTAAACAATGCACAAAATCTTGGTTTACCGGATGTAGCGGCAATCGTGATTTTTGAATGCAACGGCATGATTAAAGAAGCAGTCGACTATGAGATCAATCAAATACAAGAAGTCTGCAAAAAACACAATGGAACCGGGATAAAAATCACGGATAAAGAGGAAGAGATGACCAAGATTTACAGTGGACGAAAAAAATTGTTTCCATCATTATCAAAATACGGCGAGGGATTATTTACCACCGCGCTTGCCGATGACATGGCAGTTCCCATGTCAAAAATTGCAGACACCGTCAAACACATACATACAATAGCAGACAAACATAACGTGGTAATGAGCGCCTATGGTCACTGCGGGGCAGGTCTTATTCACACAAAAATATTAATGGATACCACTAAAAAACAACAATGGGAGGGTGCAAAAAAAGCAGTTAAAGAAATATACGAGTACATCCACGCTATTGGAGGCACCACCTCTGGTGAACACGGTATCGGCTTCTCTAAAGGACCATCATTTAAACAAGAGAAAAAAGACTCATTAGCCCTGATGCATGCTATAAAAAAAGCAGTTGACCCAAATAACATTCTTAATCCTCAGAAATTAATGGATTCACCTGATGACTGGCTGACCGCCACCCCATTACGCTACCAAGTTTCCAACTGAACTATGTTATTAACTGTTTGAGGGAGTAAACGTGTCAGATAAAAAAACATCATCAAAAAGTAAATACTTACAAAAATATGAAACACAGATGAATATGTGCATCCGCTGTGCATATTGTTTTGAAAAATGCCCGGTGATAAAAGAAAAACAATGGGACACCGATGGTGCGCGTGGTAAAATAATATTAAGTTACGGGCTGCTCACTGGAGAACTTGAACCCTCACAATACATAGCTGATAAAGTATTCAGATGTACCTTCTGCCGAGATTGCCTAGAAAAATGCCCCTCAAAAGTGGAAATACTAGACATTATTGCCCATACCCGCGCAGAACTTGTTGATGCAGGGTATGCCTCAGATACCCATAATCACATTATTCAAAATATCAAAAACACAGGCAACATTTACGGTGACACAGAGGTTATATATCAAACACGTGAGGGAACCACACCACTGTTTGTCGGCTGTCAATATCTTGGGCGTCCCAACAAAACAAAAAAATATATAAAAATATTAGAGAAACTCGGTATTGACCCAAGTGTACATGAGGAGATATGTTGTGGGTTCCCCATGGATGTACTCGGTTTCAAAAAAGACTACGAGACCCATCAACAAGAGTTCAGAAAAAAATTTCCTCACAAAGATGCCATAGCGTTTTGCCCCACTTGCACTGTTTTTCTTAGAGAAGGATATGATATCAACGCAAAACATGTACTGCAGGTTATACTAGAGAAGTTACCAAAAAGCAATTTAAACATGAAGGTAACATATCATGATCCCTGTGATTTTTCTCGTGGCTTAAAAATTATTGATGAACCACGAAAAATACTTGAGAAACTGGGAGTAGAGATAGTCGAAATGAAAAACACCCGTGAGAACTCTCGATGTTGCGGAGGAGGAGGGGGCATTCTTATGACTGATCAAGAGCTGTCCAATGATATCGCTAAAAAACGAATCAAAGAAGCCTTAGAAACCGGTGTTGACACCCTAGTAACATCTTGTCCTACCTGTGAAACTACCTTGAAAAAAGCTGCTCAAGAGATATCTGAAGCAGAAGGCGCTACGATTTCTGTACGAAATATTGAAGATATAATTTGGAAAGGATTAAAATAGGGGAAAAAAAGATGTATTTGTTAGATTTAGGTGAAAGACCATGGGAACAATCAATGCTTGTTTTTCACGCTCTTGCACGTATGGGCATTGAAGCCGTAGATATTGTATGGCCCAAAACACCGTTTATAAGTATTGGGTATTTTCAGGATGTGAAAAAAGAGGTAGATATCGATTATTGTAAACGGGCGGGACTGCCAATTATCAGGCGAGAAGTAGGTGGTGGAACCGTCTACCTTGATAGGAATCAGATTTTTTATCATATGGTCTGGAATAGAAACAACCCGGATTTCCCTAAAAGAATTAAGGACATATATGAATATTTGTCAGTTCCCCCTATAGAAACTTATGAAGAGTTTGGCATAAAAACCAAGTTCAGGGAAGTTAATGACATTGTTACTGATAAAGGTCATAAAATCGCGGGTCTAGGCGGGGCAGATATTGATGATTCGATGGCTTTTGTTGGTTCAGTGATTCTTGATTTTGATTATGATAAAATGGCTCACGCAATCAAGGTACCCGATGAAAAATTTCGCGATAAAATTTTTAAAACGATACAAGAAAATGTAACCAGTATGAAAAAAGAACTAGGCAAAATTCCTCCTCGTGAGGAGATCAAAAAAGTTTTGGTTAAACGTTACGAAAAAATCTTTGGGAAGCTTAAGCCGTTACAATTAGATGATGGCATTATTCGGAAAATGACGGAGCTTGCACAATGGTTTAATTCACCTGAATTTTTTTATAAAAAAACTCCTAGAATTCCAAAAGGTGTTAAAATTAAAGAAGGTGTCGAAATTTTATATGGTATGTATAAAGCTCGAGGAGGCCTTATACGTACAGCTCAAGAAATTGAAATAACCCGACTTAGAGATTTAGGGATTTCTGGTGATTTTACGTTTTACCCTAAAAGAGAATTACAAAATTTGGAGTGCTCGTTGAAAAATACAGCGCGTGAAAAAAATGAACTTGAGTCCAAGATAGATGAATTCTATGAAGAAACTGATATTCAAACACCTGGAGTAAAATCAAAGGATATCACAAAAGCCATAATGGAGGCGAAATAAAACATGATTGACTCTAAGAAATTAGATCCAAATTTTAAATATGAGGTGGCAAAAGAGATCGGTGGTGAGCATCTCAAACACTGTTTTTCATGTGGAACCTGTACCGTGGGTTGCCCCGTCCGCGTGTTAGATGAAAAATATAATCCTCGAAAAATAATTAGAATGGTGCTTCTTGGCATGAAAGAACGTGTGTTAAAAAGTGATTTCATCTGGCTGTGCTCCCAATGCTACACCTGTTACGACCGCTGTCCACAAGGTGTTCGTTTAACCGATATTATGACCGCATTGAAAAATATGGCAGTACGGGAAGGATGTATTCATCCTGCTTTCAAGGAACAAGCTCGACTGTTAGGTGAACATGGTCGATTATACGAGATTGAGGATTTTGATAATAAAAAACGCGGTAAATTTGGTCTCCCCCCTGTGCAAAAAGATTTTGATGATGTTGTTAACCTTGTTAAAAAAAGCAGTTTACAGAAGGTGATCAAATGAAATATGCGCTTTTTTTAGGTTGCACTATACCTGTACGAAGTCAAAATTATGAGATATCTGCACGGAATGTCGCCAAAAAACTTGGGATGAATCTAGTTGATATTGACGAGTTCTCATGCTGTGGTTTTCCCGTTAAATCAACCAGCACCGAGACAGCACTTGCTATAGCTGCACGAAATCTTGCAATTGCTGCGGAGCACAAACTTGAGATATGTACTTTATGTAACGCATGTACGGGTGTGTTAACAGAGGCAAATAAACACTTAACCGATGATAACGAACTACGAGAAAAAATAAACGAGAACCTCAAACAATATGATAAAGAATTCAAAAAGGGCGTAAAAATTCGACATTACGATCGCATACTCTATGAAGATATTGGACCTAAAAAAATAAATGATACGTTATCAAAAAAACTCAAGGAGCTACGTGTATCGGTGCATTACGGATGTCATTATTTACGTCCCAAAGATATTTACGATGGATTTGACGACCCTGAAAATCCTCAGACTCTTGATAAGTTAATACAAGCAACTGGGGCGCAACTGATTGACTATAAAGACAAACTTGATTGCTGTGGCGGCGCAATACTCGCAGTACAAGAGGAAACCGCGTTAAAAATGGCAAAGATAAAACTAGATAATGTGACGTCAAATAAGGTTGATGCGCTTATTACACAATGTCCTTTTTGTTCCATTATGTACGAAGATAACCGTACGAAAATTGAAACTAGATTTGACACAAGCTACAATGATCTACCCGTGTTATATTACACACAACTGTTAGGAATTGGCTTAGGTCTCGATAAAAAAGAGTTAGGGTTTAGACTTAATAAAATAAAACCCAAAGCACTATTAGAAAAAATGGGAGTTGAATAACGAGGGTACTGTTACATGTCAAAAAAACCATCCCAAACTAAAACACAAACAAATACCATCGGTGCAGTTTTAGTCGTCGGAGGTGGCGTTGGCGGAATACAAGCATCATTGGACCTGGCGGATTCTGGTTTTAAAGTCTATCTTGTTGAAGAAAAACCAGCGATTGGTGGCGTTATGGCCCAGTTGGATAAAACATTTCCCACTAATGATTGTTCAATGTGTATTTTGTCTCCAAAATTGGTTGAAGTAGGCCGACACCCAAATATTGAACTGTTAACGTGTTCTGAGGTTGAAGATGTTGCAGGAAAAGCTGGAAATTTTACGATAAAAATAAAGAAAAAAGCAACTTATGTCGATGAGGATAAATGTACTGGCTGTGGAGAATGTGCAAACGTCTGCCCCGTTGAGTTACCCAATGAATTCGATGAAGAACTAGGGATTAGAAAGGCTATTCATATTCCGTACCCTCAGGCTGTTCCTTTGCGGTTTACTATTGATAAACGTGGTGTGCAACCATGTAAAGATGCATGCCCTGCTGGAGTGGGCGCACCAGGTTATGTCGCATTAATTAGTCATGGTAAATTTTATCAGGCTCTGCAGGTGATAAAAGAACGGCTTCCATTTCCATCTATATGCGGTAGGGTCTGTCATCGACCATGCGAAGAAGCTTGTTCTAGATCCGAGATAGATGATCCCATTGGTATTGCATATTTGAAACGTTTCGTTGGGGATTTGGAGTTGAAAATACCAGCGTACCAAGTACCTCCAGTGAAAGGACGAGCAGAAAGTGTTGCCATCGTTGGAGGGGGACCTGCTGGTCTTACTGCTGCACATGATCTCGCACTTAAAGGATATCATGTTACTATTTTTGAGGCGGGACCAGTTCTGGGTGGGATGATGCGCTGGGGTATCCCTGCGTTTCGTCTTCCTAAAGAAATTTTGGAAAGAGAAATATCAGATATTCTTGCTCTTGGCGTTAAAGTAAGACTTAACACGGCTATTGGAAAGGATTTTTCCATCCCTGATTTGTTTAACCTGGGTTATGAATCTGTTTTAATTGCGGTAGGTGCTCAGATTGGTAAAAAAATGACTATACCTGGTGAAGAATATGAAGGTGTGTACCAAGCTATTGATTTTTTAAAAGAAATAAATCTTGGGCATATCATTACCACGCCAATTGCCACAGTAGATAATGAGTTGTGTGTCGGCTGTGGATCATGCGCTACTGAATGTGTGTATGGTGCTATACGATTAAAAAAAGACAAAAAGAATCCGAAGAAAAAATATCCCATTATCCAAAAATATATTTGTAAAGGATGTGGTAAATGCGCGACGGTCTGCCCATCAAAAGCTATAAAGTTAACAGGTATTCGCGATATCGCGCCAAAAGTTGGTAAAAACGTTTTGGTGGTTGGCGGTGGAAATGCTGCTCTTGATACTGCTCGATCGGCAATACGCCTTGGCGGAGAAGAAGTAACTATTTTATATCGACGATCCAGAATCGAGATGCCTGCAGAACCTGAATGGGAAATAGATGAAACTGAACGTGAAGGAGTGAAATTTAAATATTTAACATCACCTGTTAAGGTTATTGGGGATAATAAAGGCCGTGTGAAAGCCGTTCAATGTGTTAAAATGCGCCTTCTTGATGAAGTTGATAAAACCGGTAGGAGGAAAATTGAACCTATCCCAGGTTCTGAGTTTACGATACATGCAGATACCATCATTTTAGCAATCGGTCAAGAAGTTGACACTGGTTTTCTATCACGGGATGTTGATTTGGAATACACCCCATATAGTAGTATCAAAGTTGATTCACTTTCTTTTTCAGCAAATCATAAAGGAAAACTTGAGTACACCCCTTGGAGTACGATAAAAATTGATAGAATTACTCATGAAACAAGTATTAAAGGAGTTTTTTGTGCTGGTGATGCAGTTTGGGGTGCAGGCACCGTAATTGAGTCAATAGCTGCAGGTAAAGAAGCAGCAGTGTCAATTGATCGGTATTTAAATAGCCAGGATTTAAAAGAAGATCGGGAACTGAACTTACCAGTTGCACAGGTTTCAACTGAGGGTATCAAAAAGAAAAAAATGGTTCCAATGAGACTATTGCCGTTAAAAGAACGGAAAAACAACTTCAAAGAAGTTGAATTGGGGTACTCTGAAGAGGAAGCAATTGAGGAAGCAAGTCGGTGTCTAAATTGTGGAGGTTGCGTTGAATGTCTAGAATGTGTCCGAACTTGTGAAGCAGATGCAATCAACCATAACATGAAAGATGAAATTGTAACGGTGAAGGTTGGTTCAATTATTGTAGCTCCAGGCTATGAAAAATATCCTCCTGAACTGAAAGGAGAATACGGATACGGACGATTTCCAAATGTGGTTAACTCCTTAGAATTTGAACGAATGCTTTCAGCATCAGGGCCGTATCAAGGCCATGTTCTACGGCCATCTGATAAAAAAGAACCTAAAAAAATCGCTTGGATAAATTGCGTAGGATCACGAGATAGAACATGTGGAAATAATTATTGCTCATCCGTATGTTGTACCTATTCTATCAAAGAAGCAGTGATTGCTCAAGAGCATCTTGACTCTGTTGAACCCACGATTTTTTTTATGGATATGCGCACGTATGGCAAAGGATTTGAAGAATACTATCAACGGGCAAAAGATGACAACAAGGTACGTTTTGTACGTTGCAGAATATCTGAGATTAATCAAGATCCAAAGACAAAATCACTCTTTTTAAAATATGAAAGTGAGGAGGGGACGCTACGAGAAGAAGAATTTGATATGGTGGTATTATCTGTTGGGTTAACACCCAATGAAAACACACAAAAACTTGCAGATAAATTAGATATTAGATTAAATGAGTTTGGTTTCTCAGAAACACCCGAACTCACCCCTATTGACACATCCCGCAAAGGAATGTATGTGTGCGGTGTGTTCTCAGGTCCTAAAGATATCCCTGAGACCGTTATCGAATCATCGGGAGCTGCAGCAAAAGCAACTAACATCATCGCATCTGTACGAAACTCTTGTGTTGAAAAGAAAACATATCCTGAAGAACGTGATGTCTCCGATGAAGAACCGCGTATCGGGGTGTTTATCTGTCATTGCGGGATAAACATCGGCGCGTATGTCGATGTTCCCGCGGTCGTTGACTACGCACAGACACTCCCTAATGTTACATATGCGGAGCAAAACCTGTATACGTGTTCTCAGGACACGCAGCAGAAAATCGTTGAAAAAATAAAAGAACACAAACTCAACAGAGTAATTGTAGCAAGTTGTACCCCGCG
>CAZRMY010000047.1:0-3379 GCA_964601295.1 uncultured Thermoplasmatales archaeon
CCATACCACTGAGTTTAATTATCCAGCCTTCCCAGGAATCAGGGTTAGTTGGATCATCAGAGAATAGAATTCCAAAATTGGCGATAATTGGATCCTCCCAGTTAGTATAGGTTATAATGGTATACCCATCGTCATCCTGTGTAACACATGGTATGACATCTTCACCTTCTGTTGCGAAGATTATTTCATCGGCAAGACGCAGATTCTCAGAGAATGTCAACTTCTTATAGCTTTCAACGCTTACAGGCTCTTGATTTTCTGTCAATGTAAAAAAAGTGCTGTCTTCTGAGCTCGTGTTAGTAAATACGGCTACACCTGGTACGACTAACGCAAGTGCAACGGTAAATACTATAGCTGCCTTTAACACGCTTGGTGTTCTTTGGATTTTTTTCATAATTATCCCCTTCGCTACCAAAGTTATTGGCATATAGCTATTTAAATGTTTCGTATATTATTAAAATACATATGGTATTAATTTTTACCAATAATTAGATTTAACTAGAATTAAAATATATTTAATTTATAATAATTTATATTATCTAAATAAGATTAGAGGGTATAAAGAAAAAAGAGAGGAAAAAAAGTGGCTTAAGACGAGTAGCCACCAATTTTCAGGCTTGGATCGCCAAGGAGGCACCAGGCTTCAATGGTTTTACGATCAATCTGATCACTATTAACATTACCGATGATGTTGATATAATCGGTGATCGCTTGACTATGCGCTTCTCCAAGCATGTCTTTGCTTTGATTCGCATATGCATCAAAGAACCGCGGCTCTATCCAGCCGCCAAGCCCTGCAGTGGTAAATTGATTAATATATCCATAACCAAGGCTGGTCATACCAATTGATCCAATACTGCCGCCATTGTCATTTGCTACTTGCCCCCAGCAGGTATCTGTTGGTGCCCATTCTTTTTTCCAAAACGGCCCCAGGAACGGATCATCCTCAGATGGAATGTTGAAATATTTGAATCCATACTCAAGGAAGCCTTTGATAAAGTTTGCAAAAGTAACATTGAATTGACCATTGTGACATCCACCGATCATCACTATTGGTAATTTTTCTTTGTTTCTGAAACCCATTACGGTGCGCAGGTTTAAGCCATTTATCCAAACGTGTTCGGTATCGTCTGGTGGATGGGTTGACCATGATGCAGGGTTGCCGTGACCGGCGAAATGCACAAAACCTGCACCGGGTTTATAGGCTGCTTTTACATCATCAATACCGGTTAATGTCTCAAGTGAAGTCCAGAGTTTCTCTGTTTCAAATCCAATGTCTTCAAGAAGATCTGCAGTAACTCCCGTTTCGATTTCTCCTTCGTAATACCCAGTTGCTCCACCATCTCCAGGTGGAAAGGTATCTCCAGCAATAATAACTGCTCGTTTAAACCATGAAGGATCGGCTGCGGTGCTCTCATAGGTGATAATTTTGTCTACAACAGTTTGTACTTCTTTGACAGATCTGCAGGCAAGACGACCTACATACACATCTGGAAGGAAATCCATAGTGTCGCTTTTTCCAACCATGTTAGACCATTCAGCAAACACATCGTTTTCATTGCTATCCCAGTCTTCAAACACGGTTTCATTATCCTCTATTTTATAGACATCGGAGTAATAGAGATCACTGGCGTAACCGCCTTCCCAACCATCATCATTGTTGGTTACTCTCTCAGGAATATGCCATTTGAAGGTTTGTTTCTGCCGACCTCCAACAAGCATAGCATACGTTATATTGTAGGTCTCTTTGGCATAATATATGAATAATTTGATATCTTCTTGATTATCACGACCATCGTATTCATCGTAAATCTCTTCCACTGGTTTTAACAAGGTTGCAACTCCGAAATTGTTTTTATGATCAACTAATGGCTGTAACGTCTCAGCAAATTCTTCAGGCGCAATAATCACCAAATCATATTCATCATCATACGTAAGTGGTGCGTCCGGAAGGACATAGTCAACAGTGACATCTACGCTATCACTATGATACAACATGTCTTCTGCAGGATTATATCGTATAGGGTTACAGCGAACTATAACATACACTGATTGAACACCATTATGCAAACCTGCTTTAATACTTGAAGTCCACTGATACTCGGGATATATGTCATCTTCAGTATAAACTGTGACATCTTCTTTAGTTTGCGATACCGGCGTGCCTGCTATCAGCGGCATCGGCGCTGGTGCAGGTATAACTTTCTTTTCAAGCGGTGTTTCTATCGGCTCTGAGAAAACAACATCAATGTTTTCTATAGTGGTCCCTCGTGGAAACGTAAAAACCTGTGTATAAACAGGTAATACAGGTTTACCCGTATCCATCATGTATGATGTTTGTTGACTACATTCAACCGAAATGTAATTTCCTTCATCATGAAGTGAAGGATTGGAAAACAAAATAGTTTCATGTATGTAATTTTTTTCGTCTGACTCTGTGGTGGCAACTGCTCCTAGTCCACTTAGGACTAAACCTAATACTACCAGTACTGGTATGATTTTTTTCATAATTATCCCCTAGTTAGCTAACTATTAAATTATCTATATATAAACCTTTCTACCAGAATTAGTCTGTGTGTTATCCCGAAATTACTTTCTTCTGGTAAATAGAAAGAGGACGATTGGGATCATCCGCAATTAGCCTATCTACTGAGTTTGTTTTTAAACTGCATGTTAAGTTGTTCTAGTAATTGGAAACCTGTGAAATGTTTTGCTCGTGATTCCCTAAGAGTATTCAGGATGGATGTACGAAATGCTTTAACTTGTTCAATACGATTTCTAACTGTAGGCTCAGGGTCATCCGGCTCAGAAGGTGGAGACGGATCAATAACGTGTTTATTTGGCGCTAGCTTTGGTTTAAGCGTTGGTTCCGGTCGCTTAAACAGCCGACCAAGCCAGGGCATCGTCTGATTAGATTCATTATCAAACATACCAAAACAGATGATCCGTAACGGTACTGTTTTAGTAGTTGATATATTCTTTGTGTTAGTAGCGGTAACTGTCAGTTGATATTCACCGATACGCCAACTTACAATATCCCAGATATATGTTGAATCATTTGTGTCGTTATCAATGTGTGATGTCCCATCATCAAGAGAGAATTCTACTGTATTAACCCCTACTTCATCGGTTGCCTCTACGGTAAGTGTATTATATCCTACTAGAGTAGTCAGGTTAAACCCACCTCGATAGGCTAAGACGTTGCAAATGTAAAGGTTATTTGGTTGGGGCAGAATAAATGTTAGATCAGGTCCTATCTGCTCAGGGGTAATTTCAAATACCACGCTATCAAGATGACCGTTGCCGTCATCAGCTGTCCAGGTAGAAGACCCATTTTGACTTTGTGCGTGGAACTCAGACGAGTTACCCGCTGTGGGAT
>CAZRMY010000047.1:3389-12959 GCA_964601295.1 uncultured Thermoplasmatales archaeon
TCAGTGGTAGCATTTGCATCAGTATTTTCTACAGACCAGCTCACAGATATCAAACCGAGATACCCGCTGGTGTTGTTATACGCTGAAGCATATCCCATTAGAGTGGTATTAACTTCGATGCTCTGATCAGGTATTTCCTCTCCATCAGGGGTATCAGTTATGAGAATATAATCAATGGGGAGTGGTGCTTCTTGTATTTCAAATGAATATGTTTGTGATTTTACACTGTGACCCGCGTCATCATGTGTCCATAGATAAAAGCTGTAGGTACCCGCCGTGTAGAACGGGGCATCATACAGGTACGTATCCGTTCCAGAGAGTTTAGCCATAGATATGTTTTCATGATTGAAACCCGGTGGACCACTGATGTCAACTCGTACTTCTGATATGCCGATATTATCGGTGGCATCACCAGTAATGGTGATTATTCCGCCATACTCTTGGGTTTCTGGATCGACATTGATATTAGACAACTCCGGTGCTATGGTATCTATATTAAAGGTAAACTGGCTGCTCATTTCTTCTATGTTACCCATAGTATCTACCGAGTAGTACCTAAGACTGTGTGAGCCGGAGGTAACTATGTTTAGTGGACTGCTGTAGGTCTCCCAGGTGCTTTCATCAAGTTGATATTCTGTACTATCAACACCGTTTTCATCAGTAGCTGTAAGGGTAATTTCAACTGGTGTAATATACCAATTATTGTCACCTTGACTACCCGTTAATGACGGTGTAGTTTCAGGCGGGGTAAGATCAATAGTGTACGTGGTCGTGTCTGTATGTCCAGTACCGTCATCTGCTCTCCAAAGTGCTATACCGCTGTTACCACCAATATCAAACGTGGATGAGGTACCAGTTGCTGGGGTGGTTGTCGCAGTGGACTCACTATTTTGTACCTCCCAATCAACTGAGGTTAATCCGATGTAGCCCGATGTCAAATTATACGCAGACGCATATCCTGTTTTTGTAAAACCAGGACCAATGGTAGATCCCTGAATCTCAGCACCATCGGGCGTATCAGTGATAACAATGTAATCAATTTCTGGCGGTATATCATCAACATTAACACTACCATTATTTACTATAGCGGATGCTGGGTCACCATTAACATCTGATACCTTCACGGATTGAAGTTCAAGCATTGATGTCCCTATGTTTTGTTGCGCCTGTAATTCAATGGTGCAGAAGGTACCTGGTTGATCCGTAGTTGATGTCGCAGGGAACGTAAGGCCATACACATCAGTGATGATTCCATTGACATTATCAATGGTGCCTCCACTGAAGAAGGTATCAGGTGCATCTGCAAATAGATCACCTTCGGTTAGACTCAGAGCATGTACAAGGGTTGGATCAAACACAAATGCATCAAATGATACCGCGTTTATGGGTTCACCAGGTGTTACATAGACATCAACCGTGAAGGTTTCACCTAGTGCCACATTTTGATTATACGGTTGTATATTCACCACAGTATCTGAGAGATGCCCTTGATCTCCGCCGGTAGGGCCAAGAGTGGGGTAGTCTTCATTGTAATGCAATGAAACTTGCACTAAATCAAAGATATCGACTTCACCATTGTTGTCAACGTCTTCCCGTATCCAGCCATTGCTCCCACCGGTAACACCATACTGGAGTGATACTTTAACCAGATCGAAAAGGTCACAGTCTCCATCCATGTCAATATCCCAATTTGGATAAACGGAGAAAGTGTTTGAACCTGAAGTAACCACATTACCTGTGGTATCAACCGTGTAAATATAGTAGCTGTAAGTACCAATTTCTGTGTAGGTCACATTATATGAGAAGCTATCAATAGCAGGGATATTGGTCATCGGATGATCTTGATTTGAGGAATCAGGATACGTGAGTTTAAGGATGACTTCATCTACTTCAACATTATCAGTAACTTGCGTGGTGATGTCAGTCCATCCATAGGTTGGATTGGTATCCATTGGATCTGATGTAAGCAAGATTACATCTGTTATCTGTGGATCATCATTATCTGTTATGGTAATCATTGCTGGTGATCCACTTGAATACATATTTGATGTTAATCCAGTGGTATCCTCAGCTAGGAAATAGTATTCCAGATTAGCATCGTCGTATGCATCAACCATGTATTGATAGGTATATGTACCGGATCCAGTAAGCTCATACTGCGTGTACGACCCACCTATTTTACGAACAAATACATATACATGTGCAATCTGTATGTTATCATCTGCGGTAACCGTAAAAGTAACTTGTTCACCGGTTGTCCCTGTTGATGATGATATATCATTGTTAAGCGTTGGCGCATCATTATCGCTAACTGAGATCGTGTAAGTCACGCTACCATCAACAGATGGATCACCCACCGGGCCATTACCCGCAGCATCATCAACCACCACATAATACTCCCAATCTTCATCACTATCAACCGGAATAACAACATCAGCACTCCCACTCAAAATCGACGTACTCATAAAACTTCCCGCACTCACTGATTTATAATACAACGTAGCAACCGTAACACCAATATTATCAGAAAAACCAGCAGAAATCGTCGTTGACTCACCTGTTGTTCCTATAGCATTACCTGTAACGTAATCAATTGATGGAGCTATGGTATCGGTAACGGAGATCGTATACGTGAGGCTACCATCAACAGATGGATCACCCACCGGGCCATTACCCGCAGCATCATCAACCACCACATAATACTCCCAATCTTCATCACTATCAACCGGAATAACAACATCAGCACTCCCACTCAAAATCGACGTACTCATAAAACTTCCCGCACTCACTGATTTATAATACAACGTAGCAACCGTAACACCAATATTATCAGAAAAACCAGCAGAAATCGTCGTTGACTCACCCGGATGTCCATCGGTATCACCCGTGATAGTGGTTATCGTAGGTATATCATTGTCTGTTACAGGCACATACGATGTTGCAAGTGTGTTACTGTTTCCACTGGAATCTGTTGCTGAAATCGTGTATTCTAAATTGGTGACACTGTGATCAAGAGTTACTGATGCTTGGAAGGTGTTGCCACCAGTATGTGTCATCGGGGTTACATCGTTTAATGAGCCATGACCCCAGTCAACTTCCACTGATAGATCAGCTGCTGCATCAATATTATCAGTAACCGTTGCGGTAAACAGAAAGGTATCGCCGGTTGTCCCGCTAACTTGACTTCCATCAGTTATCTGCGGGGCATCCGCATCAACCTGCACTGAGCCGTTGTTCACTGAAACTGATACAGGTTGCCCTGCAACATCTGAGACTTTGACATCTGATAGTTGAATTTGACTTGTTGCGGTCTGCTGTAACGCTGTACAGGTAACTGTACATAACAAACCGGGATCTGAAACCGTGTTGGTAGCAGGAACAGTTAACCCGTATACATTGGTGAGCTGCCCGGTATCATTGTCAATGGTTCCGCCACTGAAAAATGTGTTATACGGTGAAAAGAGATCGCCTTCAGCTACCGACTCTATTTTGATTGCAGCCTCGTTAAATGTCAGCAGATCAAAGGATACTGCGTTGATTGGTTCACCTGGTTCAACGAGCACATCAAACGTGAAACTTTCACCCGGGCCTACTACTTGTGTAGATGGGCTAATACTCACAATAGTTGTTGCAAGTGGATCATATGATGGTTCGTCTTCAAGAGGAGAAATCTCGCAAGGTATAAATTCCGCTGGCTTGTAATAGGATGGATTTGATGTCATCGGTTGTTCATTGTAGTGTAAAGACACTTGGACAAGATCATATATTTCGACACCACCATTGTTGTCAACATCGGAGCGTATCCAGCCGTTGATACCAGACTGGCCGTATGCAATGCTCACATGCACGAGATCGTAGATATCTGTCACATTATCCATGTTAACATCCCAGTTGGGAAAGATAAAAAATGATAAATCCGATGAGGTAACAGTGTTTCCCGCAAGGTCAACAGCTTCAATAGTGTATGAGTACAATCCCATTGAGGACAGGCTTACATTATTGTAGAAGGTATTTGGAGTAGCACATTCGTTCATCTGAATGGTATCTGTGGTGGTATCCGGGTACGTTAGATGCAGGTAGACTGCATCAACCTCTATAATATCATCAGCATGACAGGTAAAGTTCTCCCAGCCGTATAATGGATCCGTGTCCATGGGTTCAGACGTTAACGCTTCGATATCTGAGACGGTTGGCGGGGTGGTATCAATTTTAATATCTGTAGATTTCTCTGTCTCGGAATTACCTTGGATATCTACAGAGTAGTAGTAAATCGTATGATATCCCTCGGTGTCAATGCTTATTGGTTGGCTGTATTGCTCCCAGCTGTTTTCATCTATTTTATACATTGTGTAATCTACACCACTGTCGTCGGTGGCGGTAAGTTCTATTTGAACGGAGGAGACATACCATTGGTTTTCACCAAGTGTACCAGTTATATCATGGGTTGTCTGTGGTGCTTGTGTATCAGTTATGATTTCAAAAAGCACGGTGTCTGTGTGTCCATTGCCATCATTTGCGATCCATGTAGCCATCCCAGTGTTGGTGCCGCTGTGAAACGTTGACGATGTCCCCGTTGTTGGATCTGTGTATGCGTTGCTTCCGCTGTTTTGTACTTCCCAATCCACCGATATGGTACCAAGATATCCAGCGGTTGTGTTGTAACTTGATGCAAAACCAGTGAGAGTGAAATCTGCTCCTACAGTGAGATCACCTATCTGTGCACCATTGGCAGAATCCGTTATATAAATATAGTCAACTGTGGGTGGTATCACCACTTCAAATAGTACAGTATCTGTAAGACCGTTTCCATCATCCGCTACCCAGGTGGCTATACCTCCATGAGTTCCACTGTTAAAAGTAGAGGAACTCCCGTGCAAGGGTTGCGTATATGCATTGGTACCACTGTTTTGAACACTCCAGGTTACATCAATTAAACCGATATATTCATCATCTATGGTATACGCTGATGCATAGCCGGTGAGTGTAAAAGTTGATCCGACTGTTAGATCACCAAGGGCCGAGCCATCAGGGCTATCAGTTATTTCTATGTATGCTATATCTGGTTCACCCCATGGTTCCATAAGAGGATATTGATCCACATGTACCGTACTTCCACTTACTGCATATGGTGTATCCCCAATACCATCTGAACCTGGTTGATCTTGATTAGGGCCTTTGAATAAATCATTGCCGGTATAATCATCCCAATAGTTACCGCCTGAAGGATACCCGTTATCCCAAACGCTAGGCAGATCAGTCATCAAAGATGCCTGGGCTGAATTATTGATAAAATTGTTATGATAGATTAAATTATCATGGGTCGACCAGATCACCATACCATATTGAGAACAATCAGAGATAGTGTTCCCCCGGATAGTATTGGTTATGGTATTATAGGTGTATATACCCATTTTGCTTTGGGAAAGAGTATTGTTAATAATGTATGAAGAAACTGCCCCTTCAATATATAACCCTACATAATTACTACCACTGATAACACAATTTTTTATGGTTACATAGTCAACATTTGAAATTCGTATGGCCGCAGTATTAAATCCTGCACTCGAATTAGTTACAGTAAATCCCTCTATAACAGAACTTGTTCCGGCGACAAGAAAGCCATCACCATTTTGCTTACCGTCGACAATGGTGGTATATTTATCCTGCCCGGTTATATTCAAGGTTTTATCTAACCGGATGTTTTCACGGTATACACCGGATTTAACATAGATGGTATACCCACTGCTTGCGGCATCAATACCATGCTGTATATATTGATAAGGGTACGCCTCGGTTCCATCCCAGGGACCTGCGGTGTTGTCATCATCGACATAAAGTATAGTATCTCGTGTGGGATTATCAGCTGGCACATCAGGAGATTGATTCGAACTTGGACTGAAAATGGTAGATACTGCTGCGATACCAGGCATGATAAGCGCCAAGGTTATTGCAAGAAGTAGGATGGTTTTTATACGGGTGTTTAGGGTATTTGTTTTCTTCATAAATGTCTCCCTCATATAAGTGGTTATTATATTATACTAGCAATCTTAGTTTATTAACTTAACGGTACTTAAATATTTCGTCTATTATTATAAATATATTATATGAAAGTGATAGAGAAAAAAAAGGAAAGGTGTAGATGATTATGCAAGGGTTAAAGACAGCAGGTCTCCACTGGTGGAGGACTCCCCGGGGTAAAAATAAAGTTTATGAGTGCGACCGCATCAGACACATTAACTGATCCATCACCGTTTACATCTGCTCTGCACACCGGGTCAGGTGCTGGGAATCCTTGGATAAACACATAGTTGATGATACATACGGCATCGCTGACGTTAATGACACCATCTTTATTGACATCACCACAGTGCGTTTTTGTGGTAAATGACCATTCAGGACCATATGTTGTTTTACCATGATTATCCTCAGCCATTATCTTCCAATAGTAGGTGGTGTTTTCTTCTAGCTGAGTAATCTGATAACTCTCAGCTGCTGTTGAGGTCACATATGGTGGCGGGGTAGTATTACCAAAGTATACATCATAGGTAACGGTATCATCGGGATCAGGGTCACCCCCAGACCAGAGAAGAGTTGTACTGTGATTTACTTGTTGCGCATTATCAGATGGCACCGGGTTATATGGCGTATACGGTGGTTGATTAACGGTTGCAGCTACTGTTTCATCACCGTATCCATCAGCGTTATTAAGCACCCCCATAACTACTTTGATGTTATCAGCGGTAATATCCCCGAAATCATCACCATGATAATCGCTGTGATCATGTCCATTCCAGAGCACGCTATCGGTATACACGTCACCTGCAGGGATCACCACATCTTCATTATAGATATATGCTAGAAACCCATATAAAAACGGGTCGTCCCCAGGGTGAGCATACCGGGAGTTTATCTCCATTAGACATGCTCGTATATGCCCCTCATATTGTGTTGGTTCATTATTTTCAATAGATATATTCACCCAGACTTGTGCATCACCCATCCAATCCAGCATAACTTCTGCGCTGATATCAGCAACCGTCCGCTCGCCACACGCAGTAAGACGACTTTCAATCAAACTTGGGACATTCCCCGTTATCCTGCGGTAATCACCATCCATGATTGAAACAGGAATCCCCGTGGTATACGGGCTTATCCCATAGATATCCTTCCAGTTAAAGGCATCCATATTGAGAATATCATTCCATCCTGCACCCCAAATAATCATTTCCACATATTCAAAATCATATAAACCTGACTCGTACGCAGCATACAGATTATCACTCCATCCCGCGCAAAAGGAACAAAACTCTGCTGTAGCAACCTCCACAAAAACCGTATGAGTAGACTCAAGTTTGTCATAGTCAGGTGACGCTCGATATTCACTTACGTTTTGATGAGTGCTTGTTGGAGTAAATCCAGCAGCGATACATCCGCTGAAAACAAGTAGCATAACCACTACGGCAGGGTTTAGTATCTTCATTTTTATTAGCCCCCTATTTATAAAATAAAAATATGATGCGCTATATAAATGTTTCTCAACCGTAGATAAACTACACTAAAAAAGATGGTATGATAATTCTTGAGTAATCATGTTGCATACCCATATCAAAGAGGTAGATGCAATATGAAAACAAAATATTATATTGGACTTGACGTCCACAAAGAACGCACCACCTACGTGGTACGAGACAAAAGAGGAAACATCCTCACCGAGGGTGAAACAGCCACCCTCTACACCGAACTTTCTCCAAGACTGAAACCATACCTCAACGCAGCCGTCGTAGGACTTGAAGCAAGCACCAGCTACTACACCCTCTACCACACCTTTCTCAAAAAAGGATATACCATCAAAGTCGCCAACACCATACAGCTCAGACAACTCATCACCAAAAACGACACACTCGACGCACGACGGCTCTCAGAAATGCTCCGACTCGGAACCTTCCCCAGCTCCTACATACCAGATGAACAGATCCAACGACTCCGCAGCCTCATACAAGTACGACACAGTCTCATGGAGGAAAAAGTACGATGCAACAACCGCATACAGGCATTCCTCGACCGGAACGGAGTCATGATGCCATCCTACAAAGCCTTCACTAAGAAATGGAGACACGCACTGATGCACCATATGGGATCTGGACGAGTCAGCATAGAACTCCGACACGAGTATGATCACTTCGTCTTCCTGGAGAAGAAACAAGAGCAAATGGAACAAGAAATCCAAGGGTATACACAGAGACACTGGAACCAAGAATACACGCTGCTGCAAAGTATCACCGGCATCGGACCCGTTAACGCCTGCTATATCATCGCTCATATCCTCCCCGTTGAACGGTTTCCTTCAAACAAGAAGCTCCGGCGATATGCCGGAGTAGTACCCACCTGTAAAGAATCCGGTGGCAAAACCATATCCCATGGGAGAATACCCAAGACATCCAGTAGACGACTCCTCCGATGGACGTTGATACAAGCAGCCAATACGATCGGGAAGACCGATACTAAACTAGGAAGGTATTATCGAAAAAAGAAACGACAGAAGAAGAAAGCTGGTATCGCCAAGGTCGCGGTTGCCTCCAGTCTCATCGACATCATCTACAAGGTTCTGACAACCAAACAACCGTATACGTCAAACACTTGTTGAGGCTTCTCATATGACGAAGATGGTGAAGTCGGCCACCCTGCTTTCTCGTGGGCATCGTTGTACCCTTAAAAAGAATGGGTGGCTAATGACTCACCATAGTGGGCTAACCCATACCTGTGATGTATGGGTCTGTACCCGGATAGAAGAGTGTCGTCAAACGACCTCACCATCAAGAACAAAAAGGTATAAATCAGAGGTGATTGATAAAGTTACTGTAAACAATATGACATGATTGCTTGGTCATGAAAAAGAAAAGAGGGTTTTTCTTCCATGACTGAATTATCATAGAAGAGAAAAAAAAGGATTAAGGATTAGCGTGCATATCCGCCAATCATCAGACTTGGATCACCCAGCAGCGCCCATTGTTCAATCATCTGCCGCTCTGCATCATTATTATTCACATCAAATTCTAATGCGTAATCGTGTATCGCATTGCTAAATGGATCACCAAGTATATGTTCGTCAAGCTCCCCATAATGATAGAAAAACCGTGGGAACAACCAGCCATCAAGACCATCAGGGTAGCTATATCCCGGTAGGCCCATACCTAAACCGGTGTTACCCATGGTCGCGATTGCACCATCGTTTTCCAAACTGGCTAGATACCAGCTGAAACATTTCGGCACATACACGCCATACCCATAGGCATGAGAAAACCCGAGTCTTCTAATATTCAGCAGGGTGGTGTTAAACTGACTGTTATGACATCCGCCAATAACGATAACCGGTTGTTTCTCACCATTACTGAGACGGGGGTTACGTGGTTCTAACAGCCGCTGTATCGCCCCTGATACACCTTCTCTTCCCAACGCCCATATCGCATTCATCAACGGCATATTATACATACGAAGAATCGTGATCTTCCCATTCTCTGCATTAGGCGTGTTTGTCACCAGTATCGCCGGGTTAGCATGACCTGCCATATG
>CAZRMY010000048.1:0-12760 GCA_964601295.1 uncultured Thermoplasmatales archaeon
ATATCACCCTGACATGCATCAACTGCAGGCACCACTGGCACACTAATGTCCACCGGGCACCAGAACAACCTATTTGCCCAAAATGCCATGCTCGAAAAATCATCGCGCTTAAACGATACAATCAAGATCTCACCAAAATACTTACCAAAAAAAACCCAACAAAAAACGACAAACGGGAAATACAACGCCTCAACAAAAACGCTAGCCTTGTACTCAGTCACGGCAAATACGCTCTATACGCCCTTATGGGACGTGGCATAGGACCTGATACCGCTGCACGCCTCCTCAGACGATACTCAAAACACTCACTCAATCATTCAGAAGAAACACAACTCAAACTGCTACGTGATATCCTCAAAGCTGAACTTCATTATGCCCGAACACGAGGATTTTGGGATAGCTAACCAACAAACCTGGATAAAAAACATACAAAGCTTATATAATATCGACCAGTATAACCTGATAAAATGACCTTTTACCAAGATATATTCAACCAAATACTCTCTAAACAAATCCATACCAAGGAACAACTACATAAGACCAAAGTTCGCCTCTGTAAAAAATATCGACTTAACTCCATACCCTCAGACAGTGACATACTAACACAACTACCCAAAACATATACCGCTAAAGAAAAACAACACATTACCTCGCTTCTTAGAAAAAAACCTATGCGCACCATTTCTGGTGTTGCGATTGTGGCGGTGATGACCTCACCCGCTTCATGTCCACATGGTCAATGTGTACCCTGTCCGGGAGGGCCGCTTCATAATACCCCGCAAAGTTACACCGGCTACGAACCCGCTGCAATGCGCGCCTCACTCAACCACTATGATCCCTATGAACAAACCCGCAGTCGTCTAGATCAATTACAGGCTATCGGTCATGATATCAGCAAAATAGATTTAATTGTAATGGGCGGTACGTTCACCGCACGAACACCACACTATCAAACCTGGTTTATAAAACGCTGTTATGATGCCCTAAACAATAAACCTAGCATGACACTCTCACAGGCTAAAGAAATCAATGAAACCGCAGCAAGTAGATGTATTGGATTAACCATAGAAACACGCCCTGACTGGCTCCGACTCCAACATCTAGATAACATCCTTCAATACGGTGCGACCCGTGTAGAACTCGGCGTTCAAACCATTTATGATACTATCCTCACTACCATCAAACGTGGACACACTGTCCACGATACAATCCATGCTACTACACGAGCAAAAGAATCAGGTTTTAAAGTCTGCTACCACATCATGCCTGGTCTGCCTGGTTCCAACAATGCACAGGATATAGAATGTATTAAAAACATTTTTCAAAACCCTGGTTTTAAACCCGATATGCTCAAAATATACCCTACGCTCACTATCAAAGAAACAGAACTGTATCATCAATGGCAAAACAATACCTATAAGCCATTGAGCTCCACCGAAGCAGCAAAACTTATCGCTCAAATGAAACAGTACATTCCACCATGGGTACGCATCCAACGCATCCAACGAGATGTCCCCGCACAACATATCGCCGCAGGTGTTACCAAAAGCAATTTACGGCAACTGGTAACCAAAGAACTTGAAAAACAAAAAATTCAATGTAACTGTATCCGCTGCCGTGAAATTGGACATAAATCACTTCAAAAACCATCCAATATGCCAAAAGAAACAGACATCCGCCTATTCACAACCAGCTACCAAGCAAGCAACAGTACTGAACTATTCCTATCATATGAAGACCCCATTCACCGCTATCTCATCGCCTATCTGCGGCTTCGTCAACTCAATAACCCCCATCGTTCCGAACTCATCAATAAAAAGGCAATGATCATACGAGAACTTAAAGTACTTGGTCGGGAACTTCCTCTTGGAGATCAAAACCAAGAGAGCTGGCAGCATAAAGGATACGGACGACACCTCATAAATCATGCTGAACGACTTTGTTTTGATAAATACGACAATAAGTATTTATTTGTCCTCAGCGGCATTGGTGTTAAAGAATACTACCGAAACCTAGGTTTCAAAGACACAGGCATCTACCTTTCAAAAAGCAAAAAATAGATGTTGACAACCAATTTATCCAAATCCCCCTCACATTTATCAGAAAAATTTACCGCTTCAAAAACAATACTACCATAATATTCTCTAGGCTTTGATACAGAGGACCGAACACTAGTGATAGACATATCGATGGCTCCGAAAAAAGGATTCTCCTCTTTTGGGCACTACTTGTAAAACAACCTATATATACTCAGAAAAACAAAGAGTAATATTAGAGTCCATCTCTCCTCCTTTTCTCCTTTTTCCATGGCACCTTTTTTACTGGTTTGATACTTATAGTTAGTAAGCCTTAAGAATCATAGTATATTACCCGATACCTGCCATGAAGATAACTACTGAATGTGTGCATTGCCTGTTAAAACGAATTATATTTGAAGCAACTGAAAGCACCCGTGATACCGCATTGCACACCAAGGTGATCACTGAAACATGTAAACTTCTCTCTGAGTTATATAGCCCTGAAAAGGTGAGTGCAGAGCTTGCTACAAAAGCACATAAGCAAGCCTATGAACTTCTTGGGGATTCAGATCCCTATAAGACATTGAAACAACAAAGCAACAGTATCGCCCAATCTCTTATTCCCAAGGTTGAAAAACTCATAAAAACTTCAGAAAACCCATTAAAAACCAGTATGATCTGTGCCATTATTGGTAATATGATGGATTTTGGTATAGCGGGGGGTAGCGACCGACCAGATAAATTAACAGAGGTTTTTGATGACCAAATAAAAAAGGGTTTAGGCTATGATGACTATCATCAACTTGAACCGCTCATAAAACAGGTAGATCATATCCTCTTGTTCACAGATAATTGCGGGGAAATTGTATTTGATAAACTGTTATGCCGCGAGCTTAAACAAGTGAATCCTGATCTTCATCTTACGTTAGTTGTTAGAGGTGAACCAGTTATCAGTGATGCCACCTACGAGGATGCAGAACAATTACATTTCTCAGAGGTGGTTGACGATATTTTAACTACAGGATGCTTTGCGGTTGGTGTTGATTTTTCCCGGTTGCCTTCTGATCTTGCTGCTGCATTAGAAAACTGTGATCTTATTCTGTGTAAGGGTATGGCTAACTTTGAATCATTTTCTGAAACCTCTTATCGACCGATAGCGTATTTGCTTAGAACAAAATGTATGCCAATTGCACGTGCTATGAATATACCGATTAATGTGAACGCTATTAAACTTTACACTTAATACTAGCGGTATTAGTGGTGCTTTTTAGAAGGGAAGGAGGGAGAATCTGGATGGTGGTTAGTTGAGATGAGAGGAAGAGGTAGTATAAGGCGTTAGGTTTCTCCAGATCCTCACACAAGTTATACTTTATTATAGATATTATATAAAGATTTCTGGACATTATTCCATATTGAAAAAAAACCAATTCACCCACATAACTCAAAAGCTTTATCTACTGCTTCCTTCGCAGAATCTACCACATAAAACGTTGATTCCACATATTGCATAATTCGTTTTGCAGCCAACTCATCAACACATCCACCAGTCCCCCGAATCAACACCACCGGCTTCATAGTCACCATAGCATATGCGATCTCATTTAAGGTTCCCCAACGACCATTAATCGCAATCACCACATCACCCGTATTTGACACCAAATAATTCCGAATAAATCCCAACTCAGTAGGAATCCCTACATCTACAAACTCATTAGCACTCTCCTTTGAACCCGGTAGAATACCAATCGTCAACCCACCACTTTCCTTAGCGCCTTTGCATGCCGCACGCATGATACCACCATGCCCACCACACACCAACAAAGCACCACGCTCAGCAATCAAATGACCCACCTCCTCAGCAACCTCTAACGCTTCGGGAGTCAACATATCACTATCATCACTACCACACACAGAAATCAACAATTTCATAGAAAACCACAAACAAGTACTGCTTTTTAAAAATATACCAATATTTCGTCATAAGCCCCTTTGCAACAGGAGAAAATTAAGATTTTTTCAAAATTTAGAAGATAGAAGTTCACAGAAAAATATCTATTTCTTAATTTCTTTTAGAAATTCTTCTTTACTTATTTTTGCTTGTTTTAATATTCCAAGCAAAGTTCCTCTCTCAATTTCGTCATGTAAAGGAACTACACATCCTATTTTCCTCCGCTTTGCTTCATTAACTAACATTACATGGCTACCTTTTTGACGAGTTTTATGAAAACCAAATTTTGATGGTATCTTAATAAGTTCATGCCCGGAGAGCCTTGGAAGCCTTGTCATATGAAGTAACCTCAAAAAATGATATATATGGTTTTGATGTTTTTTTCAAAGGAAATTCTTCTAAATAAAGTTCTGTTGCTTCTTTAAGATTTTTAATTGCTTCCTCAATGGTCTTCCCTTGAGAAACAGTTCCTACCTCAGGACATTCTGCTACGTAATATTTTTTTTCTTTGTGAACAACAACACTGAATATTTGGTTCATATCACATACTATACCTCAAGTTATATTTAATTTTTTTTTATGAAAAATATTGTGCTGGGTGTAGGCCGTAAGCCCCTTTTTTGCATTCTTGAATTATCAGTGACCGGGTACAGTAAATACAAAAGATTTAAAAGAATCAAACAGGTAACCTCATTTCAACGTAAATATATATTTGAGGATATTTTCATGATTAACAAAAAAACTAAATGCCCTAACTGCGGATTCATAAAAACACTATCAGGAAACCCTGGAGACCGCATCAAAATCACCTGCCCTCAATGCGGCACTGAGGGCATGTTTACCTTTCCCGATGATATCTTAAAGCCTAAGGAACTGGTTGGGCCGGCTGCAATAACCGTTAATCATCTTACAAAAACGTACAATGGTGTTAAAGCAGTAAATAATGTGTCATTCACTGTTAAAAAAGGCGAGGTTTTTGGTTTTCTCGGTCCAAATGGCGCAGGAAAAACCACCACGATTAAATCAATACTTGGCCTTATACGCCCAAATACTGGTGAAATACATATTAACGGCGTTAACACAAAAAACATGAGTAAAACAGCAAAAAAATATATTGGATATCTCCCTGAAAAAATCGCGTTTTATGATAATCTCACCGCACTACAAAACATGTATTTTTATGCAGACATGCGCCATGCTTCCCACGAAGAATGCCTACCTTTACTCAAAGAGATGGGACTTGAACAAGCGATACATAAAAAAGTCGGTAAATTCTCAAAAGGAATGCAACAACGTCTTGGGATGGCACGTTCCCTGCTTGGACAACCCTCCCTTCTTATATTGGATGAGCCCTCAGGCGGACTTGACCCTCGAGGTGTTGCTCTCATCAGAAATAAAATACTTGAAATGAAACAAAAAGGTTCTTCGGTTTTTGTTTCTTCACACATCTTAGCAGAAGTGCAAGAAGTCTGTGACCGTGTAGGAATCATCCATAACGGCGTTATCGTTGCAGAAGACTCTGTGAGTAAGTTGCGAGAAAAATTACATTTAAAACCTAAACTTGTTCTTGAATTAGAAAAAATCAGCGATAGCATTGTTACCGCAGTGGAAAAACTTGAGGGTGTTACTCGCGTTCAAGTCATTGGCGTTATGTTACACATTAAATGCGACCCAAAAGCAAAATCAAAAATTATTATAGCTATAGAAAAAGCAGGTGGTAACATCATTAACATTCAAACGATGGATCCCTCACTTGAAGAAGTATTCATGAAGTTCACGGAGGATTAATCATGGCATCTTTCTTTGAAAAAATCTTGAGAAACCCTGTTGCAATCATCGCTAAAAAAGAAATTATGGATAATGTACGAAATTTTTGGATCATTATCATGACCATTATCTTTGCGGTTTTAACCATAGCAATGTCAGCGGTAGGGTCGTATTTCTCTGAAGGATGGCAAGGCTTAGACAGCACTGTTGCATTAATGATGAGCATTGTGCAACTGCTCGTGCCAATCATTGGTCTGATGATAGGATATGCAGCAATTGTTGGTGAAATCGAGAAAGGATCCATGAGTATGTTGATATCATTACCTGTCAACAGATTTCAAGTTATCGTGGGTAAACTCTTAGGTCTTGGGGGCGTTCTCTCATTTACAATTCTCGTGGGTTTCGGTATCGCGGGAATTGTTATTGGGGCTATGGTTCCCAATGTGAACTTTGGGGAATATTTGATGTTCATTTTCGCGACGATTCTGCTTGGTTTGGTTTATTTACACGTTGCATTTTTCTTTTCTACCCTGTTTAAAAAACGGTCAACAGCCTTGGGGGGCGCTATTTTTCTCTGGTTTTTTTTCAACATGATTTTACCGGTAATTTTACTAGGAATAGCATGGGGTGGAGCAGCATTACCTGATATTGTGTCAGGCACTGCTCCTAACTGGTATTTTTTAATTGATCTTATTAACCCTATGTCTGTGTATACTGCCCTTGTGTTCTTGAATGTTGGAGCCGGATCATCTGCATCAGCCCCTATATCATCCCAGCTGCAATACCCTGACTTTTATTCAACCCCCTTGTTAGTCTTGATTCTTTGTGCCTGGGTCATTGGATTTTTCCTTTTATCATATTGGCGGTTCTCAAAAAAAGATATTTAATTACCAAACCAAGGGTACCGTATGATCTATCTACGAAACAGCTTAAAAAATAACAGTGTATAAGGCATAATATTAGCAGAGCTTTAGTAAGTGTCACGGCTTAAAGTGTGGTAACCGTTGCATCATGATAATAAATAAAATGGGTCAATAGCTGGTAGATATGGTCAGCAATAATGTACCAAGTATATCAAAACACATACGGTTTCCCACAAATCTTATAAATGAGACGCTATTTCACTGACTTTACTTATCCTGGAGAACTATACCTATGGCACGGAAAAACCAGAAAACAAATCCCGTCTTGATGGATCTCATACATGATCTTAAAAAAAACGCGTATGAACAACAGACGCCACTCTGGAAGGACATCGCAGAACGATTAGAACGACCACTGCAAACCTGGCCAGTGGTAAACCTTGATAGAATTAACAATACTATAACTGATAAAGAAACCGCGCTTATACCTGGAAAAGTACTCTCTGATGGCGCACTCACTAAAAAAACCACCATCGCCGCATGGATGTTCTCAGATAACGCACGTAAAAAAATCTCAGACGCAGGAAGCACACCTGTTACTATTCAAAAACTCGTAAAGGACAACCCAAAAGGTAAAAATATACGAATCGTGGGATAACAGATTATGGTAGCAATAATAGATGCATCAGGATTAACTCTCGGACGTTTAAGTACCACTGTTGCTAAACGCCTTCTCAATGGGGAGCAGATAGCCGTGGTAAACGCAGAAAAAGCAATTATTATCGGTAAAAAAAGAAGAATTAAAGACCATTATAAACAACGACGTGAAGTTGGTACGTATCGTAAGGGACCATTTTTTCCCCGTACCGCCGACCGTATCGTGAAACGGTCTATACGTGGGATGATACCATACCAAAAACCTCATGGCAGACAAGCTTTTAAGAATCTTAAATGTTATATTGGAGTTCCTGATGAGTTTTCTGGTAAATCATTAGAAACTATTGAAACAGCAAAAAAACAGCCTGTTGAATACATTACTGTTGCTGAGTTGTCACAATCATTAGGAGCGAAACTGTAAGATGGCAAAGAAAGTAGTCAACACCTCGGGAAAACGCAAAACCGCTATAGCGCGAGCTACAGTTTTTAAAGGCAAAGGACGAGTCCGCGTCAATAACACGCCTGTTGAATTATACCAGCCAGAGATTGCACAACTCAAAATACGTGAACCCTTAAATCTTGCTGGAAAACATTTAGACAAAGTTGATATCAATGTTAATGTTGCGGGGGGTGGCTTTATGAGTCAAGCCAACGCCGTACGCACTGCGATAGCTCGAGGGTTACTTGAGTTTTCCGGTGATGCTTCATTAAAACTTGCCTTTCTTGACTTTGATCGATCCTTACTTGTTAATGATGCACGAATAAAAGAGTCCAAAAAACCGCTAGGTCGTGGGGCTCGGAAAAAACGTCAAAAATCATACAGGTGAGCACAATATGATAATTCCTGTTAGATGTTTCACATGTGGCAAATTAATTGGAGAGCACTACGAACAATATAAAACCCGCAAAGACGCGTATACTAAAGCTATTCAAGCGGGTGAGAAACCAAAGGAGACACCGAAACAAATACTTGATGATTTAGGTATTGATCGTTATTGTTGCAGACGCATGATTGTCGCCCATGTTGATCTAATGAAAGATGTATCCCCTTACGAATAAATACATATGATACTCTTTTTTTCTTTTAGATAAAAAAAGAATCCAGTATGTAGCTTTTCGTCTGATATTAGTTGCTAGGGTGTTATAGATGGAAAGTTTTTACGACCAGTGTTTTAACTTATGTATCTCTAGCGAATTTATTTCTTTATGTTAGTCCTTCGTTCATTACTTTGAGGACCATTTGGTATAAACTTACTATAGCCATGGTCGCTAATCCTGCCACGAAACCTATTACCACAGGGACCATGGCGGACATTTACTTACCACACACCTTGCAATTTTTTTTACTATTTACGTTCATTTTTGGTGACATGGTAGTTACCTCTTCCGCTTTTCAAAAGCAAAAAGCAGTATAGATATTAACTATCATGTTATTATTTATCATTACTAGTTTAAATAACTTTGCAGACAAAATGACATAAAACAAAAAAACTCGACAAAAAACAGCTTGTCAGAACCAGAGCAAAATATATAAACCCAACTAGCTTATTGAATTCATGGTGATGTGGATGCAAAAAACATTATTTGATTTCATCGACGATGAAAACGAGATAACAAACACAAAAATACCATCATCTTAGAGAACTGAACTTGTTTTACAGGCGGGGGGTTGTGTTTTTCCAAAGTCTCCATACAGCGACAGCAAGAAATATAGTGAATACAATAAAACATCCAACAGCGATGTACAACAACAACGGATCTTGGTAAATCACATTCAACATACCATCAGATTTCTCTAACACGATCTGAGAATTCTCTGGCATAGAATCCAACTGTCGACTAATACTGTCCATAACTCCAGTTTGATTACCCGCCGGTACCGTCCAATTACCATTACCTTCATTAGCTAAATAATGATCACTCGCAGGTAAACCACTAAATCCGCCGGGCAATACTTTCCCGCTAGCATACCACAACAACTGAATAAAACCCGACCACAATGCAACAAAAGTAACACCAAACAACACGACAATACGTGCATTCTCCGGATGCAATAAACTCTCACCTTTCCAAGACAGCTTATAATACACCCATTTATGCCCCTCGCGTTCCTTACGTTTAACCAACCCCGCTTCAGCCAGCTTTGTAAGATGCTCATGCAGTGTCGCTTTACTCAGATCAGTCTGCTTACTGATATCTTTTAAACTCATCTTTTTACCGTCAAGCGTGCGCAAAATTTCTAACCGCGCATCTGAAGCAAGCGCTTTGAATGCCTCACGATCCAATGTAACTTTGGGCATAGCCTACCTATATAATATCTTAATAGTTGATTATTTTTAAACTATTTGTTTACATTCGGTAAATCCCGAACACAAATTTTTTCCATAAATATATTAAAAAACCATTGATATCATTTACATACGTATGGAAAAAAAACACCTTATACAACTCCTCAAAGAATGTGGGGCTATACAATTTGGTCATTTCATCCTTACTTCTGGAGCAGCAAGCAAATATTATATTGATATCAAAAAAGCTAGTACCAACCCGAAGATCCTAAAAATCCTTGCCCAGCAGATGAGCAAATACACACAGGATATCGACATCATTGCAGGCATGGAACTAGGCGCAGTTCCTCTTGTTACAGCTCTTTCCCTTGAAACGAACATCCCTTATGTCATCCTCAGAAAACAAAAACGAACACATGGAACTGCAAAACAGATAGAAGGCGGAGACGTGCAACACAAAAACATCCTTCTGGTAGAAGACGTTACAACATCAGGTGGCTCTCTTTTAAAATCAATCCAGATCCTCCATGAGCATAACGCAAAAATATCAAAGGCCATTGTAATCGTTGATAGAGAATCAGGTGCAAGCGAAAAAATAGCTAAACTTGATATTGAATTTATCCCGCTATTGACTGTTACTGATATATTAAAAAAATAGACGGCATTAAATAGCTGAACTCATATTTGACTTTTCCGCAATTGGGGGACATATCTGTGAACGTATTAGTCGTTGGAGGAGGCGCACGAGAACACGCTATCTGTGAGGCAGTGCACCGCTCAAAAAATACATCGTTATATGTAATCATGCACAACAACAATCCTGCTATCGCTGAAATGGCAATGGATTACCTACTTGACGAAGAAACAAATATTACTACTGTCGTAAACTACGCACAACAACATCAAATAGATCTTGCACTCATCGGCCCAGAAGCACCACTGGAAAAAGGAATTGTAAACGCCCTAGAACAAGCAAACATTAAAACCTGTGCACCGACAAAAGAAGCAGCCAGAATCGAAACTGATAAAGAATGGATGCGCAACCTCTTAAAAAAACACAATATCCCCGGTCAATTAGATTATGCCACGTTTACTAATGTGCAAAAAGCGCAACGGTTCATAGAAAAATACAACGCTGAAGTTGCTATAAAACCTATAGGTCTGACCGGTGGCAAAGGCGTCAAAGTAGCAGGAGATCATTTTCATACCACCAATGAAGCACTGAAATATGTAGAAGCAGTCATATCAAAAAAAATTGGTGCACACTCAAAAGTACTTATTGAGCAAAAAGTGGTTGGAGAAGAATTCACGCTTCAGGCATTCAGCGATGGATCAACTATTATACCACTTCCTGCAGTACAAGATCATAAACGGTTGCTCCCGGGTGATAAAGGACCAAACACCGGAGGCATGGGATCGTACTCAGATGCAGATGGTTTACTCCCGTTTATAACAAAAACTGATTACGAGGAAGGCGCAACTATTCTGCAAAAAATAATTGAAGCCCTTGCTACAGAAAAATGTCCATATTTCGGACCAATATATGGGCAATTCATGCTTACTGCTGAAGGGCCTCGGATTATTGAAATCAACGCACGTTTCGGTGATCCTGAAGCTATGAACGTTCTACCGTTACTAAAAACAGATTTTATTGATATCTGCATGGCTATGCAGGATGGAACTCTTAATACGATGAAAGTGCAAATGCATAAAAAATCCACTGTATGCAAATATGTGGTTCCTGAAGGATATGGATTTAAAAGTATGATTGGCGCACCAATCGAGGTAGATGAACAAGCAATACGGCACACTGGTGCATCCTTATTTTACGCCTCGGTAAATAAAGACAACACATTAATTCGCACCACATCGTCTCGGTCTCTTGCTGTTGTTGGAATAGCAGAGGATATCCAAACATCTGAGAAACTTTGTGAAAAAGCATTATCACACATAAAAGGAGACCATATTTTTATCAGACATGACATCGGCACACCCGATTTAATTAATCAGCGCGTTAATCATATGAAATTGTTGCGTGGCGAATAATGAAAGAAGAAATATATGTCTACTTTGTTGGGACAGCAGGCTCTGGTAAGTCAACGATCACCGCACTTCTACATAAATGGTGTAACATACACGGTCTTGATGCAATAACCGTTAACCTTGATCCTGGTGCCGAAAATCTCCCATACACGCCAGATATTGATATACGTGATTGGATATCGCTCACAGAAGTTATGGAAGAACATAATCTTGGGCCTAATGGAGCTCAGATTGCATGTGCAGATATGCTTGCATTAAACACCAGTGAAATTCAGGAGAGCATCTCCACATTTAAAACAGATTACATTCTGTTAGATACTCCCGGCCAACTTGAATTGTTCGTATTTCGTGAAACCGGAAAACTTATCGTTCAATTTTTGAATCCTGAAAGATCTGTTATAACCTACCTCATCGATCCAATATTAGCCAGATTACCTTCAGGATTCGTATCACAATTACTGCTGGGAATCACCACAAATTTTCGTTTACAACAACCACAGATTAATATATTAAGCAAAGCAGATATGCTACCAAAAAATGATCTTGACATAATCAAACGATGGTCATCTGATCCTCAGGAACTTTACGGTTCTTTAATAAACGAAGATGCTTCAGTATACCGACAAATGAGTGAAAATCTACTCGCTGTTATGCAAGATTTTGGAGGATATACCCAATTGATTCCCACAGGCAAAGAAGAATATTATGGAATAGATGATTTATATACAACAATCCAACTTCAATTTAAAGGTGGAGAAGACCTAATGAAAGACTAATTTACATCTTAACAATAAATGGATTAGTAACATAAACAATTAAAGGATCAGACCAAGCACTCTGTTGACCATGAATATCTTTTGCTTTAACAGAAATAACATATATTCCTTTTTTAAACCAATTATGAGCTGCCCAAATAAATGGTATATCTGAAGAATAAGGACCTAACCAGCTACTTGGAGTATTATCGCCCCAATCAAAATAATAAAAAATATCGTCACCATCAGAATCAAATGAAGAACTAATAAAATCATATTCTGTTTTAACAAATAATTTCTTAGGGCCATAAGGCTTTGATGGTTTTTCTGGAGGATTCCAAGGTACAATCCAAGGATACTTATCCTCACAACTACCACCATCTATAAAATAACTTGAGTCAACAAAATAATCACTATCGTT
>CAZRMY010000049.1:0-5245 GCA_964601295.1 uncultured Thermoplasmatales archaeon
CATCAACAGACATGTCATCTTTGTATAGATCTTCAAGCACACCAAAAACATATGGAGAACCTGATCCACCAGCAGTGTATTTATCGGGTATTGCTCCACCAGCTGCGTCTAAGGCGTATACAGCGCCGCCAGTGGAATCCCAACCACCAAGTACTAGTTGCACGTAATAGGGGTAGAATTTCCGTTGATTTAAAATATTTGACATCAAAGTAGCGGCGCTTTTCACCGGCATACGGATACCACGTTTCAGACGATAGAGATTTGATTCTGCACTTAAATATCGAGATAACACTTGTAAATCACCGACTAAACCTGCCGTACATAACGCAAGATGTTCGTCGATTTTATATAATTTTTTAGTAGCCTTGTGTGCAATCAATGTTCCCATGGTTGCTCTGCGCTCTGCGGCCATGACGATACCGTCTTTACAGACTAAGCCTAATATTGTTGTACCAGTTTTTTTAACATCGTCTTCCATAAGGATTACCCTCATAAAACTTTGGAAAAATACAAGCTTGAATCTCACAACTCTTATATATAATTTACGTATCTTCTACTCCGATTTTTCTCAATAGTACGTTATAGTATCTTCAGTTTTTTGCCTAATTTCTGAAATGTTTCAAGTGTATAATCAAGATCTTCTTTTGTTAGACCGGCGTTCATCATGGTACGAATGCGGGCTTTATCCCGGGCGACCATCGGAAACACTATTGGTAGTGCAAACACTCCATTTTTCATTAATTCCTCAGATAATTTCTTTGCTATATGGCTCTCTCCAACGATGACAGGTGTTATTGCTGTTTCGCTATGGCCACAATCGAAACCCATAGAAATCAATTCTTTTTTGAAATATTTTATATTATCCCACAATGTTTTAACATGTTCTGGTTCGTTTTCAAGGACATTTATTGCTGCTGTACATGCCGCTGTGGTTGCAGGCGGAGCGCTACCTGACAAAAGCCATGTCCTGCTTTTATTTAACGCAAAATTAACTAGATCCTGACTGCCTGCAATCATTCCTCCAACAACACCAAAGGCCTTTGAGAATGTACCCATTTCAACATCTATTTTACCTTCTATGCCAAAATGAGCGCCAATCCCTCGACCATCTTTACCAATGACACCTTCGCCATGGCAATCATCAACATAGGTCATCGCACCGAATTCAGTTCCCAGTTTTACAATTTCATCCGCAGGTGCGATGTCTCCATCCATTGAAAAGACACCATCCGTAATAATAAGAATCCTTCGTGGGTTATTTTTTTCTGCTTGAATGAGTACTTTTTCAAGTTCACCCATATCACAATGGGCATATACTGCTCTTTGAGCTTTTGAAAGACGCACTCCATCGATTATGGATCCATGGTTAAGTTCATCAGATATGATTAAATCTTCTTTTGCTGGCGCGATTTGTGGGATAAGCCCAGCGTTTGTGGCAAATCCTGTTTGATAATACAATGCGGATTCCGTGTGTTTAAATCTTGCTATAGTCTTTTCTAGTTCAAAATGAAGATCCATTGATCCAGCGATTGCCCTTACGCTGCCTGAACCAGCGCCATGTGTTTTTGTCGCGTTGATCGCCGCTTCAATTAATTTTGGATGATTGGAAAGATTAAGATAATTATTTGAACAAAGCATGATCATTTCTTTTCCATCAACTACACATCTTGGAGTTGAGGGTCCTTGAAGTTCTCTGAGTTTCCAGTCAAATCCTTTTTCAACAAGTCCTTTATATTCCTCTTTTAAAAAAGCTGTTGGATTCCGCTTCATAGCCAGTGTGTCCCCCATAATATCATCAGATTGTGGTTTGTCTCGGGTATCATCTAAAATTATTAAAACTTGTTGGTTGCAATCTTATTTGTTATGTTCTCCATACATCTTGTTTATCTCTAATCAATACAAAACGTAACACATACTATCAACGGTCTGTTTAAAGCGATATCATATTTTTATTTTAACCACTCGGCTGAGACGATACCCTATTGCAACCATCATAAACTCTCTTTTTTTAAAACATTGATCAAGATTTTTATCGCCTGTGTCAACACGTAAAAATGGTGTAGATGCTAGTTTAGATGGGGTAGACACAATGAGTATATTGTCTTTATCTAATTTTTTAATCACTTTGTTACTCAGCTGAAGATTCCCACGTCCAAGAATAAACCCCTGTGCACCAATAGGGCTCAGCAGTACTTTTGCTTTTTGATATTTATCTAGTAGCTGTAAAATTTGTTTCTCATTAAGATCGACGCCCACGACTTGGTTCTTATAGATTGCATCTATGCCTAAAAGAGTGTTTTTTAACTCTAATTTTTCAGCGATATAATTTAGAGTTCCGCCAGAACCAAAAAAATACAAATAATCGGGATGCTCCTTCATTTCATCAGCAACATGCTCGGCTAATTCATCCTTTACCTCTGTATCATCAACTGCCTCATATGACATTTTTCCGACCTGGACATATGTGGGTTCTACAATTCCTTTAGCAACTCCAAATAATTTGATATTCCATTCTCCACGTCGATATCGGTCTTCATCAAGATCCATGATCTCAGCATCGCCTAATTGTAATTGCCCTTGGATAAACTCATTCAGCATTTTTGCTGCTGCATCAGGGTTTATACCAAAAACCCCTGAATGCATTTTAACACCTGCAGGTATTCCTAATAGGGGGATAGCATCTCCGATAATACTGAATATATCACGCGCGGTACCATCCCCGCCGCAGAAAACAACAATATCTACCGCTAAATCTTTAAACGTACGACATGCCTCATGAGTATCATCCGATGAACTCTCATTTGCTGATACGTTGTATACAACGTTAACATCAGTTATTTCTGCCTCATGAAGCTCTTTTTCACCCATAGAACCAGAGCAGGTATGCCATACTAATTTAGCTTCAGTATTATACATTTCTACAAATGCTTGAAGCATCTCAGTTGCTCTTAACGGCGCAACTGGCTGCGCACCACGTTTTTTTGCTTCATCAACGACACCATCCGTGCCCTTAAGCCCTACTTTTCCCCCCATACCGGCTATAGGATTTACTATAAAACCAATTTTTTTGACCATGCTTTCACCCAGAGGGTAACAATCAATTTTATATAAACTTACAGACCTTTAGTATTTTGTTTCACGAGCATTTATATACCTGCAGGTAGTTGATATCCTATTAGGATTCTGATTTAAAAATGGGGGTACACTGACTGTTTATGAAATTATACTTGCACCAAAAAATTCTGGTATTTTTTCTGATATTACTGTTTGCCGGAGGTATTATATCTCCTGTATCTAGCTTAGGATGTTATAAGAACGTTAAATCTGTTCAAATAGAATTGGAAAACCAGCGGACAGGAGACAATACCACACTTTATGTTGGTGGGAATGGTCCAGATAATTATTCGTCCATACAAGATGCGGTTGATAACGCATCAGATGGATTTAGTATATTTGTACATACTGGATTGTATATAGAGAATATTGTTATCGATAAACAACTGACCATAAAAGGTGAGGATGCAAAAGAGACCACCGTGGATGGCAGCCACGGTGAATTCGGTTTTTTAGTACTATCCGATAATGTGACCATCACAAAATTTACCATCGTAGGTTGTACTGGTTATTATGAATCTGGGATAGCATTAGCTGCCGACAATAATCATATAGTTTCTGTTATATTACAGGGAAACCGAGAAGGTATAAGTGTTACGGGATCAGGTAACAGACTTGTAGGTAATAACATATCTGACGGATTTAATGGCATTTATTTACGAAAAGCTACTACAACGGTCCTAGATAGAAACACTATTATTGACACGTTAAGAACAGGGATAAATGTGGAAGATTTCTCCAATAACAATACTTTTACTCAAAATACCATGCAGAGTTGTAATTGGTATGGTCTTGGAATTGGTGAACAATCAGACAATAACCTACTTTATCATAATAATTTTATCGCCAATCGATGGCATGCGTATGATGAATGTTCGAATATCTGGGATGGTGGCCGGGATACAGCGGGGAATTATTGGGAGGACTATTCTGGTATAGATACTAATGACGATGGCATTGGAGACACACCATATCTTATTGAAGGTGGAAATAATAAGGATCTTTATCCATTACTCTGGAAAACAGGTAGACCACATATACAACTTATTCACCCTCGTAACAGCATCTATGTTATGAATAAAGAAATAGTACCTTTTCTTAGGCCTGTCAGTATAGGGTCAATTGAGATAGCCGTTAACGCGATTGATTTTACCTCTTCGTTTTCACATGCAACATTTTATATTAATGATAAATTAATGGCAAATAAATCCGGCGTCCCTCCGTGGTTGTGGGAGTGGGATAAAAGATCTTTTGGTCGTTATGTTCTGAAAATAATCGTGTATACTGCGCAAGAAACACAGAATACTGAAGAAATTCTAGTCTGGAAATTTTTTTAAAAGATTATTTTTCCGATGATATTTTGTCATTATGACAGTTTGTCTGCATATTTATAAATACTTAGATTAACAGATAGTATCATGTTAAGCTATATCAAGGGTGATGGTAATGAAAAAAATCCGATTATTTCCGCCTATTTTTCATCAAGATGATGAACACATCAAAGAACCATCTAAAGACTTCGATTTTGAAGTCTGGAAAGAAGAACTAGATAAAGAGATCCATAGTTTTTGGAAGCTCATTGGATATAAATAAATGAGAAAATAAGTTAATTTTCTACCCACTTTTGATCTATACCTCTGGTAATTTGAGGTAACTCATTTGTTATTTATGTCTAGTAAATGTCTTTTACAAGTCGGCAGAAAATAGGTGTAGTAGAAAACAGAGGATTGTACAGTTTAAGCTTTTTTTATGTTGACTGCTTTCGGGCCTCTATCAGATTCTTCTAATTCATACTCTATTTCGTCTCCCTCATTGAGGAAGGTTCCTAGGGGAATAGCTGTCCGGTGGACGAAGACATCTTTGCCGTCTTCACCTTGGATAAAACCATATCCCTTTCTTGCGTTGTACCATTTTACTGTTCCTTTCATTTTTTTCCTCCTTAACTTCTGGAGTATTTACTTTTTTCAAACAAAAGAACAAAAACAGGGTGTTTCTATACTTTTGCATCCACCTATATTTTTGACGCTTTTAAATAAATTTCCTTTTTTTATTAGATTACGTGATTAGTTTTGTTTATTTTTCTTTGGAGACGTTTTTTAAATAGGTTCGACAATCTCGTTTAATTGCAGCA
>CAZRMY010000049.1:5255-12645 GCA_964601295.1 uncultured Thermoplasmatales archaeon
TTTTGGTGGGATGCTGAAGGTTAGTTGTAAGTATTCCAATGTGATGATAAGTCCATGGATAAATGCCCCAGGATGGTATTTGTTGTCTTTTGATAATTTTAGAATATCATCTGTTATTTTTAATGCATCTTCAAGCGTATATGCTGAGTTTTTTTCGTTTGGTTGGTTGCTGTCTTTTGCTGACATATTTTTTTGTAACTGTTTTTTGGTATTTTATATCTTGGTTTTTTTCTTGTATATTATTATGTCTTATTTATTTTTATAATAGAATTATATACTAGAACATTGTTTCTGTAATTTTTATATAATTCATTATATTTAGTATTCTCCATGTGGGCAAAGCGAATACAAAAAATCAATTATTATTGACAATTTGCCCGTATAAAAAAAAATCCCGACAATGGGAGGAAACGGAACATCATGAGAACTATACTTTCTAGTATATTGGTAATAGGCATAGCATCAATGCTATTTGGAGCAGGTACTCTCTCATATTTTAGCGACACCGAAATAAGCTACGATAATCAGTTCATCGCTGGTTTAATAGACTTAAAAGTCGACTGTCATAGTACCCATATGAGAACATTTCCCGAACCATATGACTTTGAAGAACCCATAGTTTTCGGGGAAACCGACTTAATAGATGAAAAATTCTTCTATTGGGACGACATTAAACCAGGGGACTACGGTGAAGCAACCCTTAGTTTCCATTTATATAACAATGATGGATGGGGATGGTTCCACATCTTAAACGTAGAAGGTGGACCTGGTCTGACGCCAGAATCAGAGCCAACGCCAGACCTTGGTGAACTACCCGAGAATATCAACATATTCGTCTGGATCGATGACGGCGCACATGATGGCTTTGGAAACGATCCAAAAGAATGGGATTGCGATGGCAAAAACGGCTGCCCTGACTGCTGTGATGGCGGCGAGGGAGACAACATTTACCAAGAGGGATATGAGGACATCATATTCACGGGGACCATGGCCGATCTCTATCCGTATGATTGCTGTTGGAATGGACCATTCCATATGGAAAATTGTACAACATACTATATTGGATGGTACTGGGAGATACCTGCGGAGGTTGGAAACGAAATACAAGGTGACTGGTTTGAATTTGATATTGAATTCTACGTTGAACAATACCGTAACAATCCTAACCCAATACCACCCGGACCACCATGTGGGGATGCAGAAGTCGACATCGAAATTGAAAAAACAGTCGATAACCCACGTCCAGAAATCGGAACTAACGTTGAATTTACCATTACTGCGACTAATCTTGGGCCCGATGATGCAAGCAATGTCATAGTAGAAGATATCTTGCCTGATGGATTAATCTATTATGATCATACAACAACACATGGCACATATGATGAAAGTACAGGCATATGGTCCATTGGATCATTATCAAATGGTGGCACCGCTGAATTATCCTTGTTTGCCACTGTGGATATGGTGCCCCCATCAAATGAATTCACCCAGCTTGCCATGATCCTTGATGGATCCGGAAGCATTAGCGGCGCGGACTGGGGTATCATGTTAGAAGGCCTTGCCTCAGCTATTGAGAACCCAGCTATTTTCCCACAGGACAGTTCAGTTGAACTTACCGTTATCCAGTTTGGTGGAAACCCCAGCCATGCCCGAATCGAGATTATGCCAACGATAATCACTAACGCAAATTACGGAACGATTGCAAATGATATTCGCGGTATATCAAAGATGGGCGGCTGGACGCCAATGGCCTGTGGAATTCTTCTTGCAGCAGACACACTTGCAGCATCAGCGGAATTTGATCCTACATATCGACAGATCATAAACCTTGTTACTGATGGAGAACCAAATCGATGTTGTCACAATGATGGAGATTACGACTCCGATCTTTGTGACAGTGTCACCGCTAAACAAAGCGTACAAAATGCTAGAGACTACCTACTCACAACGTTAGGCATGACGGATGACCAAGATGAATTTGACGCGGAAGCAGTCGGAGACGGCCCAGATGGTGTATGGCTCCGTGATCATGTTGTCTGGCCTCAACCAGGGTATGACAACTGGCCACCAACTGGTCCAGGATGGGTTCGTCATGTCGCAAACTACACAGAATTTGCTGAAACTATTGGTGAAAAATTCCAGCTTGTGTTCCAAAGTATAACTAATTGCGCGGAGTTAGTTAGCTGCAATCCATCTGATGCATACGAAGCTAATAATGAAGCATGCGCAACAGTAACACCAATATCATATCTTGAAGAAACGACCCAGAAACATCAAATTGAATAAAATAAGTGAAAGGAGTGTTTTGCACTCTTTTCATAAAAAAAAATGAAACACCTTTAGAGAAACGGTGGAGACACTCGGCTTTGCACTCCACCTCCCAAAAAAACAAAGCAGAAGTAACTACAAAGGAGGAAAAAACCAACCATGAGAACTATACTTACAAGCCTGATGGTAATTGGTATTGCATCCACATTACTTGGAGCAGGTACTATATCATATTTCAGTGATACCGAGGTTAGCCTTGACAACTATTTCGAGGCAGGTATGATTGATATGAAAATCGACTGTCATAGCACCCATATGCAGGAATGGCCAACTGAGGAAACACCACATGTCGAAGAACCAATCATTTTCGAAGAAAAAGATTTGGTACCCGGTGACAAAATATTTAATTGGCATGATATAAAACCAGGTGACTACGGTGAAGCTACCATTAGCGTTCATGTCTATGATAACAATGCATGGGGCTGGCTCCGTATTGTTAATATCTGTGAAGACGGTGGCGTTTTATCAGAACCTGAAGAAGAAGAACTTGATGAAGGCGCAACTGATGATGGTGAGCTTTCCATGGAAATGTGGGTCCGCATCTGGGTAGATGAAGGCGCACATGATGGCTTTGGAAACGATCCAAAAGAATGGGATTGCGATGGCAAAAACGGCTGCCCTGACTGCTGTGATGGCGGCGAAGGCGATAACATATGGCAGGAAGGCTATGAGCCCGTGATATTTGAGGGTACAATGTATGATTTGATTTATGGTGAACCTATACTGTTCACCCAGGAAGTCATGGAAGCCTGTACTACATACTACTTTGGCTGGGCCTGGTGGGTTCCAACAGAAGTAGGGAATGTAATCCAGGGAGATACATTGACCTTTGATATTGAATTCTATGCCGAGCAATGGCGTAATAATCCAACGCCAGCTGATCCATGGGATTAAAGAAATAAATAATATTGCAGAATGTGAGAGCTTTTTTCTCTCACGCTGCTATTTTTTTTAAAATATATTTATAGTTAATTATAAATAATATATGTTCATTTGTTTTCTCTGAGAATAATGCGGAGAACTGTTGCGTGTCCTCATTGTCACATGCAGGAAACATGCGAAGGGAAACCAGGGCAGAAAATCATTCTTACCTGCCCCCGATGCGGTACCAGAGGATATGTGTCGTTTCCTGTCTCTACTCCTCCTCACGAAAAAACGTCATGGTATCAGAATTATCTAAAAAAATGGAAGCTACATGTTGGAATAACTCTTGCAACAATGGCTATTCTCATTGTACTGTTTTTCATCATTTTACCTTTGTTTCAGGGTAGCCTTCATTTGCTTACTGTTCTGAGTGGATCAATGGAACCTGAGATGCATGCTGGTGATGTTATTGTGAGTACTAAGGTTGATCCTGAAAATATTGCTGTTGGTGATATCATTACCTTTCGGTTAAACAGTGATGATGATCCTAATAGATTTGTGACCCATCGAGTAATTGAAATAACTGAAAGGGATGGGTATCTGCAGTTTAAAACTAAAGGTGATGCTAATGAGGATCCTGATTCTGGGGCTATCGCTGAATCACAAGTTGTGGGTAAAGTTGTGTTTATTATCCCCTATATTGGACATATTGGTAATTTTGCTCGTAGCATATTAGGATACATTGTATTTATTGTTATACCGGCTTTGTTACTTATTGGTAATGAGTTACTCAATATCTGTCGTAATCGAAGAAAAACACCGATAAACCACTAGACCAAAGTAAGTAGCGGACCCACGGGGATTCGAACCCCGGTAACTGGCTCCGAAGGCCAATAGGATATCCAGGCTACCTCATGGGCCCAAAAGGGATAGGTAGGTTTTTTTATCCAAGAATAGACGATTGGTTATAAATTTTAGCTTATTATCATGAATGAGTTATTTTGTCAATCTGTCATTATTGCTCCACAGGTATTTATATCATAAATTACAGAGTATAACTTGTGACAGAAAATACTCAGACTAAAAAAAAGCTTATGATAGTGGATGACGATCCCGATATCCTGCTTACTTTAGGAACTCTTTTCCGCGAAGAGGGTTTTGATGTCTATACTGCTGAAAACGGTATAGAATGTCTCAATCAACTTGACAAGGGTTTTAGAGGACTTATACTCTTGGATATCATGATGCCGTACATGGATGGCTGGGAGACCATGCGAAACATGGAGCTTGCAGGTTTCATGGATGATAATGTAATTGTGGTGATATTAAGCGCCCGTAGAATTCCCGATCAAGAAATGGATCAATTTGATGCTTATATCAGAGATTATATCACTAAACCGTTTGACATAAAAAGACTTATTGTGGCACTGAAAAAATATACAAAATAACAACCAACAACTGATATCATATTTTAAAATAAATTGCACCAGATAGTTATACTGATCTGGTGCACTTAAAATGCTGTTTTTAACGAACAAAATCGATGCCGACTTTAGAGTTGGACACAACTTTACGTGTGGGGAGTTGTTCCATAGTATGTGACGATCGTGGTCCAAGAAGATTTGGGGATTCTACCCCGGTCATTATCGCCATGACACGGCATTTTCCCTCAAATTCAGGCAGAACGCGGGCACCTAGAATGACATTAGCATAACAGTCCAGGTTTTCTGTGAGTTTTTTGGCTACATCCTGGACGTACTTTAAACTCATTTCCGGTCCACCGGTTATATGAACTAATGCTCCTTCAGCTCCGGTATAATCAACATTCAACAATGGGTGGTTCAATGCTTCATTTACAATCATTTCAACACCCGCATCTTCATCTGCTTCACCCCAGAGCATCACCGAAAGTCCACCGGAATCCATGATTGTTTTCATATCTGCATAATCAAGGTTAATCAACGATGGAATGGTGATCGTCTCGGAGATACCTTTAACGGTTTCTGCAATTAATTGATCCATCACAGAGAATGCCTGATTAATGGGGAGGTTTGGTACGAATTCTAACAGCCGGTTATTATCCAGAACTACCGTGCTATCTGCTTTAACCCGAAGTTTATCTAATCCTTCATCTGCTTTCACTAACCGTGCTCTTTCTACGTTAAATGGTGTAGATATCATACAGGTAACGACGGCACCAAGTTTTTTTGCTATTTCAGCGACGACTGGTGCTGAACCAGTGCCTGTCCCACCGCCCATGCCTGCGCACACAAATACAAGATTTGATCCTGCAAGCAATTGTTCCAACTCGGAAGAGGATTCACGCGCTGCACGTTCCCCTGTATCTGGGAAGCCACCGGCGCCTAATCCTTTTGTGAGATTTTTACCAATTAATATTTTCTTATCAGCCTCAACCATATCAAGTGCCATTTTATCGGTGTTAATAGCTATGGTTTCAGCTCCTTTTACACCAAGTTTGTGTAATCTTGTGATGGTGTTACCACCAGCCCCACCACATCCTACGATAGTAATGCGCGGAGTACCAAACATGTTATTGTCTTCAAATTTTTTCCTACTTTCTTCTTCAACTGCCATATTCTCAATAGCAGCCTCTATAAAATTTCCAACATTGCTATTTCCAGCCATTTTCTTCCATTCCTCCAATCCTTTAGATCTCAAATCTGGTAGTTGGAAGGACGCCGTCCCTGGCGCCCTTCAAGAGGGGTGCATCCCATCCCCAAGATCTTACCATTTGAAGCTTATTTACGCATGTAAGGTTCAATTGCTTCGACCGCTGCTTCCAATTCTTGAACCTTCTTAATCTTGTCAGCTTTTTCAATTATCCGACTTGCATAGTTGGTGATAAACTCGTTTACTGCATGTCGGATGACTTCAGATCGAGAAGAAAACTCCCCTGCTCTAATAAACAAATCAATCTGCCGAATATAGAGCTGAGGCAGCCGGATTGTGATACGGTCCTTTTCCATATTTCTCCTCACATACATACGTGCCAGATAGATGACCGTTAGTCGTCGAGAACACAGCCAATGTTCACCGAACAAATGACAAACGTCATATTTTGTCTGACAAACGCATACAAAGAATGTAACGTTAGCTTAATAAAGTTTTCTATAACCTGCATATACTACTGCACAACAGCACCAAACGCAACATTACCTGAGATCTTTTCGATCTTGACTTTCACCACAGAACCTTTCACCGCGCCGGTGACATACACCACATACTTATCAAAATACGCTACCCCATCACCACGCTTACCAATGTCCTTAATCGTTAACTCATATACATTTCCTTCTTTCAACGATTCGGACGGTTTCACCGCTCTTTTCTTAATAGACCCAATAGAACGAAACGCACCACAAGCATCACATCTAAGCACCATCATCCGCCCTTTTTTCACAAGATGCGTATCGGGACGATTACACTCAGAACAAATAACAAATGATTCAATATAATCCTCAAGCTTGTCCTGCAAAGTCGCTGGTGGAATTTTTCCTTGAAATACCAACCGACCTCCAACAATTTCACCTGCAGTGCCCACATTACCCAAAAAAAACTTCAACAGATGCTGTGCATCACGATTAATCACATTCAATATCTTATCAAAATTGCGCAACACTGTTGTATTACCCTCGTAAAAAACATCTACCTTTGGAATTTTAAACCGTTCTTCCTTTACATCCAAATTCGATGCTTCCGCTTGCACGCGCTTCAGTAATTGATTATAGTCAAAATCACTCATATACTACGACGGCTAATGGCGTAAACCACATAAAAAACTTCCGAAGGGCCGCTAACGACGATACACCCGTGGTTTAGCTCGCAATCCCATAACAAAAAAACCGTCTTGTAACGCCTGCTCAGCTACATCAGCCTGTCGAGTATAAACTACATTATTATTATCTGTTTTCCATCGCCAAATGAATTCGGTCATCTTTCTCTCCCCCAGATGCCTAACCAGTAACGCGGGACATTAATAATCTCATATAAATACTTTCTTAAATAAACATCAAATCGGATACACAAAGATCGAGTAATTAAGCCAATCAATTTATCGATTATATACCAAATAACAAAACAACTAGTAACTACAACTAATAACTAGTAAAAAAAATTTAACCATATACAAGACTTTTGCACTTTTTTGATTTTGATAGGAAAATCAATTAGGTAATAT
>CAZRMY010000050.1:0-12301 GCA_964601295.1 uncultured Thermoplasmatales archaeon
ATTATTTTATATCTTCTATTATTATACTTAGTATATATTTGTGTCAATCTGGAGGATTTATAGAAAATGAAATCCACTCATATGAAATCAATGACGTATGTACTTGTGATACTTGTGGTTATCGCGCTTTGTGTTAGCTCAGTGTATACCGTAGGTGGGAAATCACAGACTCTACTGTCTTCTGTGTCTTCTGCGGCATCACGAATCAAACAGGATATTTCTCAGTATGAGGTGACAGAGGATACCGAGTATTGGGCGTTACTGTTTGCTGTAGGCGTGTATTATAATCATCCAGATCAGGATCGCCCGTCTATGCTTGAATCAGTGGATTTGTTGTATGATGAGCTCACAGATTCAGGGTATTGGGATTATGATCATATTCGTATGGTTAAAGCCGAGCAGGCTACAGGTCAGAGTTTACTGGAAGGATTACGATGGCTCGATAACATGGACGACAGTGACGATATCTCTGTAGTATATATTACCACACATGGGTTTCCACTTCGGAATAGCAATGGATTACCCCTGGATATCCCACCAAAGGATGAACCCGATGGTGCTGATGAAGCATTGGTTATGTACCATGGATTTGAAAACTGGTACTCCTTCGTCTGGGATGATCTATTGAATTTTTTTGTCAGTTTACTTGACTCACAAGGAGTCTGTCTTATTGTGGATAGTTGTTACAGCGGCGGGTTTAACGATGCCCCATTTGATGGTATCGATCCCTTTGAAGGGTATACCGCCTGTGATTTCTCTGAGGGGTTAGCCGAAGATCTCCGCTCGCAGAATCGTATCGTTCTCATGTCCACAGAAGAAAATAGTCTATCATATGGCAGCTATTTCTCTAGTTTTCTCATCGAGGGACTTGAAGGCTGGGGTGATTTCTTTGGCAATCAAGATGATATCGTTTCAGCAGAAGAAGCATTTTCGTATGCACAATTCTGGGTTGATTTCTATCTAGGTAGTGATCAGCATCCTACTGTCCGTGATGACTATCCTGGTGAACTACCATTAATTGATGCATGGGCGTAACTAGTGAAGGTTCCTTTCTAGTTTTCTACCTATTTTATTTCTGCCATTATGTTTAAGGTAATAATCTCCCATAATGGTTAAAAATAAAAAGATCATACTGTTGTCCTACTTCTCATCGGGCTCGTGGTCTAGGTGGTTATGACGTCGCCTTGACATGGCGGAGGTCAGGAGTTCAAATCTCCTCGAGCCCATTTTTTTTTATGCCAGTAAAGCAGTAAAACAAGTATAGACATATTCAGCTGCATGTGCAGATACATATGCATCTGTATGAAGAGCTAGCTGCATATATAGCTACATGTGTATCTAATACTTCATAAGGAGATTAGATTATTAAACAACGCAAGTATTCTTTATGTGAAACGAGTGGGAAATGGGATGCAGGATAGGAGTGAGAATAATACTTCTCCAGAGGTATTAAGACCGCTGGTTGTTCGTTCCCTCAGGAGAAGTAATGTTCGTAAGAAAATCGCAGAATACTTGTTTGATATAAGTCCTAGCGGGAGCTATACCTCTGAGATCGCGTATCATGTAAAAACCACACCAACAAATGTGATCGGAGCACTGCGCGGTATGGATTCCCGGTATCGACCTGAAGAATCATTGTTACAGTTAAATATTGTTGAGCAGATCCACAGTGGAACCACATCTGATATCAAATTATATCGGCTAACTAATTTTGGTAAAGATATCGTTGAATCTATAGTTACTCAAAAATAGATATCCGCTGGAGAACTGCTATTCAATTGTACCACATTTTTAACTTATCTTTCTGAGCAGGCGCATTATTTTCCTTTTCTTCCGCCTGAAAAAACACTCAGAAAACGAGGTTTATACCACAATTTCCGAGGAGAAATCACCGCCTCTTGCACATATCGTATATCTTCTATAGAGTAGAATGCTTTAGGGTTAAAACGTTTCACCAATGTTATAATATCATGTACATGTTGACGTTGGATAACTGAAAAAATAAGTTTAACTTTTTTTGTGTTCATTCCTTCTGCGTTGACAACGGTGACACCACATTGTTCTTTTTTCATGGCTTCAATAAGTTTAGTTGCATCCCTACGTGTTATAATACGTATTGCAACAAGACCTATGGAAAGTTTTTCTTCAAGTATCATACCCACTAGATTTCCAGTGGCAAACCCTCCCGCGTAGAATATGTAATAGTAAATATTGGTTAAATTCTGCATGATTTGGCCGATTGCTAATAACCATACAAGTATCTCAAAGAACCCTACCATCGGTGCAAGATATTTGATTCCTTTAGCAATAAATATTATCCGGATTGTTCCCAGACTTACATCGCAGACACGTGCAAAGAAAATAAGTAATGGTAGCAAAATCCATGCATACATTTCAGGATATGTTAACGCAACTGTGTTCATACTCACGCATGCCCCTCTTGTTTCATAAATTTTAATTCTATAGCATAAACAATTATGGCAATATTACTTTTGGTAGAGCTACCCGGTCATTTGAAATCAGGTTCTATGTCATCCTCATCATAATTTTGGTTTAGTTTACAGCTTTCACAAATCCCCTCGTCTTCTTCGTCAGGGTCAAGTTCTTCTCCACAAATTGAACAATATCTCGCCATTTTTAGCCAACCCTATACTTTTTTTTGTGCAGTGCATCTTTCCGTGGTTTTTACATTTTTTCTTCAGTTTTTCCGTGGTTAGCCCTCTCAAGTTTTATATACACGAGATAGGTATTTGATCGACAATAAGTGGTGATTAGTTTCGGAGGAATACAACATGCCCCCAAAGAAAAAAAAGAAAACACTTGATGAAAAAGACTCTTATAATTCTGAGGAGTTGGAAGAACTCGGAATTTTCGATGATGAAGATGAAGATTCAAAAGAAGGTACTTCTGAATCTTGGAGAGATTACGGTTAATTCAAAAGGACGAGATTTTTTTTATAAATTCTTGCATTCCCATCCCTCATCTCCTAATTAGTCTCGTCCTTTTTTTTGTCATATCAAACATAGCTTCTGTTAGGGGTTTTTTTTAAATATTTGATGAATGTTCTCTTGTTTTGTGAAAATAGACGCTATCAACAAGAAAATATTATTTCTACTGCAAAAAGATGCCCGTATGAGTTATAAAGAAGTTGCTGCTGAGCTTAAACGATCAGAAACAACAGTTAGGGATCGTATTAAGGCAATGGAACGAGTTGGGATTATACAGGGGTATACAGCGTTAATTGATAAAACAGCGCTTGGATTAAATTTTTTTGCAATGATATTTGCTAATCCTACCTCTGACATTGATGTGGTGACTGAGAAGGTTAAGAAAGTTAGAAATGTTCTTCGTGTGTATCAGATTTCAGGTAATCATCGGTTAGCGATTTTTGTGGTTTCCCAATCCTATAAAGATTTAAAAGAGATTATTCGGTTGCAGCTTGTTCCGATTGGTTTAAAGGATGAGGAGATTATTAGCGTTCTTGAGGCGGATCGAGAGTTTATATCACCGTTGGAAATCCCTTGAGAATCACGGTACCGCGTTTTCTGCATTTTTTTTGCTGTTTTTCCTCATAAACCTCTCTCAATCTTCATTAATCTGTTGTATTTTCTCGTGGGAAACGTTGTGTTTGTATAAAGGTTGTTTTTATGGTTCGTAAACCTGGCAGTATGTATCGTGGTATCAAGCAGATGGCGTATACTCGCAGGGAATATATGGGTGGTGTGCCTATGTCACGTATTACTCAGTTTGTTTTGGGTAATAAACAGGGTGAATTTCCGGTGTTGTTATCATTGTCTGTACATGAAAGCTGCCAAATCCGTCATACGGCACTTGAGGCTGCTCGTGTAGCTGCGAATCGTTCTTTGGAAAAAAAGATTGGCCCGTATGATTATAAATTGAATATTAGGGTGTATCCTCATAATGTACTACGTGAAAATAAGCAAGCAACTGGTGCTGGTGCTGATCGTGTTTCGCAGGGTATGCGCTCTTCATTTGGGAAACCGGTTGGTATTGCTGCGCGGGTTAAATCCAATCAGACGGTTATGACTGTTGAAACATTTGAGAGGAATATTGGATTTGCTCGTGATTCGTTGCGTAAGGCTGCTTCGAAACTTCCTTCTTCGTGTTTGATTCATATTGGAGGGTAGATTTTTTTGGGGAACATCAGACAAACGGCGATTAAGAATACCGCGGTTGATTTGCTTAAATTGTATCCTGATCAATTTGTAGCAGGTGATTTTCAGCATAATAAAGAGAAAGTAGCTGAGTTTACTGATGTTAAAACTCAGGTTATTAGAAATCGTATCGCAGGCTATGTGACTAGATTGCTTGCCCAAAGGAAGAGTAGGCTCCGCGTGATGGAATATGAAACATAATCCAACTGGTGTTCTGATGATGAGTTTTCTATGTTGTAATACTCTAGGAGCTTTTTTTGTTGAAGGTTTAGTAGGGTGTATGTGGTTGGAATCAACTGATGTAACATCTACGGTGGTAGGTCACAAAACTAGTGGTTTTGCTTCTTTTGGCATCTATTTGGAGTAAGTTATAATGGAAACTGTTTTTCATGAGACTGAGGCTGATAATGAATATATTAAAATTAAATGTCGTTTAGATGAGATATATGATCAAATCCCTGTTTTTGATTGTAAACATTGTCATGAATGTACCGGTCCTATCGTTTGGTTTAAACCTGAGGAGATGATGATACGGGAATATCTTAAGAGAAATTTGTTGGAGTATATTGTCTGGTCGCGTGAGGAATTTGAGCGTCATAACTGGCAGTGTCCCTATCTTAAAAATGATCGTTGTAGTATTTACCCGGTCCGTCCGATTGTGTGTCGACTGCAGGGGAACATAACTGAGTTACCCTGTAAATATAATGTGGGTAACTATATGTCTGCTGAGGAATTTCGTCGTATTAAAACTCAATTTGATATAGTGGTGCGGGATGTTCATGGAGTTGGATGTGTGTATGGCACCCGAAAACTTGAATTATATTAAAATTGATTTCATGTTTATCTGATTGCAGATATAGAGCGGAGTTTGCATGAAAGTCGGTAACGATGATTTTTGTTCCAAATGTATGGAATGGCGCGAGTATGATGATAACGGAAAATGTGTTGTGTGCGGGTCTGTCATACATCAATTCAAATCTGTAGAGGTTACAGACGGATATAATGAGTATAAGGGCGATTATTCTTGTGATGAGTTTGAAGATGATGACGAGTGATATCCTCTGATTTGATATTTTTTTAAAGTAATCATTATTAAAAGCATGTGTGTTATGTAACAGTATGCGTATCAAGTCAGTTTCCGCGTTTCCTTTGGATTTACAGTTGAAAGAGTCCTTTGCTATTGCAAATGAAACCGTAGATGTTGGTGTGAATGTTTTTTTTAAAATTGTAACAGATGCCGATCTTGTTGGCTGGGGGTGTGCTACACCAGATAGTGTGACTGGTGAAACTAAAGAGAGTGTGCTTTCTGCGTTTAATACAGTTGGGAAAGAATTATTGATTGGCAAGGACCCATTATGTGTCCATTTGTTGAATGAGTTATTTGAGGAGAGATTGAAGGATAATTCTTCGGTACGGGCGGGTATAAACATAGGCTTGTATGATCTTCTCGGTAAAGCTGCGGGTTTGCCATTGTATCAGCTGCTTGGAGGATATCGTGATAAAATTGAAACTTCGGTGACGGTTGGTTTGAACCCTGTTGATATTATGGTGGACAAAGCAAAGGAGCTTGTTTCTCAGGGTTTTTCATGTTTGAAGGTTAAATGTGGTATGGATCCTAATCAGGATATTGAAGCGATTCTTGCTATCCGTTATGCAGTTGGGTCAAAGATTAAAATTCGATTGGATGCAAATGAAGGCTACACGGTGGATCAAGCATTACGTGTCGTGCAAACCCTTGAAAATCTCAATGCGGATATCGAGTTACTTGAACAGCCGACACCTGGGGAATATTTGTATTCATTGAAAGAGGTTACCGCACAGTGTCCGGTTCCTATTATGGCTGATGAGACTGTGCTTACATTGCGTGATAGTTTAAAGTTGGTTAAAATGGAACTGGCCGATATGATTAATGTTAAACTCATGAAAATTGGTGGTATAACTAATGCAATTAAAGCCAATATTTTTGCTGAACTTGCAGAAATACCGGTGATGATTGGATGTATGAATGAGTCCATGGGCGCGATGTCAGCTGGTGTACATTTCGCCTGTGCTTTTAAAAACGTGCAATATGCTGATTTAGATTCAGCATTAGATTTTGTTTCAGATGTTGTTACTGGTGGGGCAACGTATAAAGACGGATGTGTGATTCCTTCTCAAGAACCTGGTTTAGGTATCGAGGTTGATCTGTAGTTGGACAAAGAACTCGCTGATTTGTTTAAAGATACTCCATCATATTGCAGATTTCTATCGGTTGCTGAAATTGATAAACTCGTTTGTTTGATTAAAGATATGCCCGGTGTAACACATACAGTGATTGGGAGAACCATTGATAATGAACCTATTGATATGTTGGATATCGGCTCTGGGGAGCACACTGCGTTAATTATCGGCGTTCCGCATAGTGATGAGCCATTGGGCAGTCTTGTTACCACTTTTTTTGCTCGCTGGCTAGCAGCTCACCCCGAGGTGAATAATTTTGGCTGGCGGTGGCTTATTATTCCGATTCTTGAGCGTCGTGGTATGCAGCTTAATGAAGGCTGGTTTTCTATGCCTGATTCTTTTGCAGCTATGGCTAAATCGAACTTCCGTGAGGCCACAGAGGATCAATATGAGTGGACATTTCCCATTGAGTATGAGGATTATCATTGGACAAAATCACGTCCTGAAACACTGGCGATACAAAAGGTACTTGAGCAAGAAAGACCTGTGTATCTATCTGGGTTGCATCATTGTGGTTTCAATAACGTTTATTATTATCTGAGTGAGGATTTCCCGGAGGTGTACCCGCAGCTTCGAAAGTTAGCAGGAAGTGTTCGTATGCCCCTCTCTGATACTGCCCCTGATGTTCCTTTTGGGCAGATGTTTGCTCCTGGTTTTTATAAAATGTATGGTCTAAAAGATTATTTGGATTATTACCGGAAGAAAGATCCCGCTGTTTTGGAAAATCTTAAACGTGGTGCCTGTAGTGACGAATGGTACTCTAAGATGATTGGTGGTTTTAGTTTTAATTGTGAGGTTCCGATGTATTTGTCGTCGAAGCTGCAGGATAAAAAACCTTCAGGGCGCACATATAAAACTGTTCTGCTGGAACGATATCAGCGGAAACAACGCCGGGTTAAGTATTCGGTTAAAATATTGAATTTATTACGCGATTATGGTACTTTAGCTGATCCGTTGTTATTTGATGTGGCAGAAAAACATGTGGTCAATGCGCATGCATCATTGGAACATGAGAAACGAGTTTTAGCATATGCTGAGGATAAGGATTTGACGAATGCCGAGGTGTTCGAGCATGAAGTTCTTGCTGATGTGTTTGATTTATTCTTTTTAGGTATTCTCTGGCGTGTTGCTGAAAGTATTTGTATCAAAGGAGGTGCACCTAAGGTTTGTAGGCATATGGATTCAATGGATATAGAAATCAAAGCCTTGGGTAAGAGTATTCGGGAGCGCGGTTCGTTTTATCAGCTGCCGATTCGTAATTCAGTGAAAATGCAGATAGGCAGCATTCTTATTATAGCTGATGCATTAAAGAAAAAATTACGATCAAGCTAGGCACTTATATTTATATATTGTAATATGGTCTTCTATTTGTTTATATCTTAAACTTGGTATAGAAAGGCTTTTGAAGGGGTCACAGATGCCGTCATCATGTATGGTCAAGCGGTTATACGGCCGGTTTCATCGTATGATCTTGAGCAGATCGTTGATTTAGAACGGCGTTGCTTTCCTTTTGAAATTGCGTATAGCCCAAGGCAGTTAGAGTATTTGATTTACCGAGCAAATAGCGCATGTTTTGCTGATGCAATTCAAGAACAATTACGTGGTTTTATTGTGGTATTGTTCAGAAGTAAATCACTGGTTGCGGGGATTGAAACATTAAATGTTGATCCCGTGTTTCGTGGTAAAGGCATTGGTAGGCGGCTGTTGCAGGTAGCTGAATTTGATATGGTTCATCGTGGAATCAAGCGTGCTCGTTTAGAAGTTTCAACCGGTAATTATGGTGCCTTGCAGTTATATGAGAAAGTTGGTTTTGAACACTGTATGCTCCTCAAGGATTACTACTACTTTAATCATTATGGGTCACGTGATGCGTATCGTATGGTTAAGCATCTGACATGAGTATACTTGGTTGTTCTTTTTTTAATGGAGCCCATGTGGTATTATGCAGTTTACAAAAACCTATGGTATAATTTGTTAGTATTGTGTATAGTTTATCTCTGAATTGAGCGGGTATATAGTGCGGATCGCATGCTAAGGGGTTGATATGTATTTGTTCGATATGCTGAATGTTTTTTTCTTTTGGTGATGGCGCGTTTCTATGGTATAAATGTAGTGAGTGTTCTTTTTCGTCGGAATCAAGTCGTAGGTTCACTTGTTGTAAACGCTGTGGGAATAATGAAACATCCTCTGCAGAGAAATTCATAATCATAGGGTCTGCATGGTTTGCTAATAGAAACAGGAGAACACCCATGCATTTTGAACAAACACCACAGGGGAGTACGTCATTGTTTATGATATGACATGAATGACATGATCGTTGGTATGATGCTAGATCGGGGTATCGTTTAACAAGTATGCGTTCTACGATTAAACATGATATATTACGAACCGCGGACCATTGCACTAACCCGGGTATACGTTTGGTGTACCATTGGTTCATAAGAATATCAAAATCTTGATGCTGGTCATACACGCCATAGTAATGGGGAATACCAAGATATTCTGGCATCATCCGCTGGTCATCGAATTCACTACCAATAAGCAGATTTCCAATCTTGTTTTGAAGAAACTCGGGTAATAATGCGAACACATAATACGGGAAAATACAAAGCCTAAGCGGGTAGGTATCCGCATGAATGTTTCGGTGATCCTTCCGCATACAGGCAAGGTTATCTAACATGAACACATAGAACCGGTCGACATTGGTCCATACACGACGTGTGTGCGGATCAGATGTTTTGTGATACCTGTATGCGGGTAGCGCGGTCCGCCAGTGACCGCCGCTTTCATTAATATACAGTGGATATACTTCTGCACCTATTTCTTTGAGTAACCCATAGGTGAGCAGACTTTCTTTTCCTCCGCTTGAAAGCAGCCCACAACGGTTCCTGTTCAGTGGAATGCCAAAGGAGGTATCTGCTGTTGTTTTTAACGGATTTATCTGAGCCGTTGGGTCTGCATCTTGTGGTGTAACCTGTGTTTCATTTGGATGATACATGGGGAGGAGATAGTCCGCTCGACGTCGAAGTATTTTATTGACATAAATATCACGGCTGAAAATCGTATTAAGCTTTGTAAGCAGATGGTAATCTGCATGTGTTAAAGGAAACTGTAACCTGATTTCTTTGGTAAACAACCCATAATTTAACAGCGGCATGCAGCAGGCCAGACGCATAACTGGCAGATATGATACTACTAGATCATGTTCATAGGTTTGCCGTAGTGTAAAGGACTCAGAAGTTTCATCTGTCTTTGTAAGCGTTATTTGAGCTTGAACCTTGTTTTTTGTTATCTGCGGATCAGACAAGGTAATCCGTTTTAAACAAACGAGATCTAAAGTATTATTTGTCATTGAGATCAACTAGCACCTTGATAAGCGGCGTTACATCTTGAGTTAATGGTTCTACCACAGGCACCTGAAACCGTCTGTGCATTTCATCTGATGTTTTTATGATATCCTCTGGTGTCATATTTTCTTTGTTTATACCTATACCGAGCATCGGTTTTTCGGTGAGCAACGTAGCTATTTGTATAACCCGTTTTTGATCAGGCATGGCATACCCAGGAAATCCATCGAGATGTTTCCGTTTTGGTGCATCAACAAGAATAAAACCATCAATGCGCCCCGCGGCAAGAATTTCAAACCCGCCTGGGAAAAAAGGATGAACCAGGCTTCCCTGTCCCTCAATGAGCATATAATCAGGGTGATCATCTCTCCACGAGTCAAGTATTGCGCCTTCTATTCCACCGGCAACAAAATCATTGATAATAGCATCTAATACAATACCATGCGGCCAGCCCTGCATCCACCCTGTTTGACCAGTATAAATCATATCACTTGTGTACCCCTGTTTCCTAAGCGCTTCATTAAGAATTACCGCGATCGTTCGTTTCCCAACAGCTGAGTCTGTGCCCAGTATCGCAATACGTTTTGCTTGTACCTCTTTGATCTCACCAGTATAAAACCGTTTTTTATCACGGAATATTTTCCGCACATCAGTTATCGTACACCCATATTCTCTTGCAAGACGTATAAAACGGGTGTCCTCAGAGAGAAATTGATGCAGACCAGAAACGATATTAAGCCCATGGGTAAGCGCCCAAATTACCGCTTGATCATACCCTGCGGGTAGCACACCACCATCTGATACTGCACCAATAATAAAGGTATCAGGGTTAGTTTCATTATACGCCATATCAAGTTCCCTAAATAATGGGATGTTGCGTGATATACCATCCAGGATCTCACCTGCATCACCTGGTGTGAGTGTGGAATCAATCACGCCCAGTATTTCAAATCTATTACTATGTCGTATAAGCCCATGAGCTATTTTCCCATCTGCACAGGAAAACAACCTATCGGTATACACTAGAGCACGTTTTTTACCCATTCAATCCTCAAGTCAGTTTCAATCAAAAACATTTTTCTTTTGTTATTTTCTCCCCGTAAGTACAACCACGTACCGTTCATTTGGTAATTGTTGTTCTTTATGACGATCTAATAATGCGATTAGTCCAGCAGTAGAGGCAGGGAGCACGCTTAACCCTTCTTTTTCTCTAATGATTTTCGAATACGCAAGCATGTTTTTATCAGTGGCATATGCGGCCCACCCACCAGAGTTACGTATGGCCTCAAGTGCGTAATCCCCATCAATTGATCGCCAGTTTATAAGTGGTTCATTTACTGGTGTTTCATGTATCTTTTCTGGAGATAAATCATCACAGTTCGGACTATTTTTAAGATATGCTTGAATTATCGGGTTTTTCCTGTACGAGGATCCTGCTATGATACGTGGTATCTTTGATGTTTTCCCCCGACGGTACAGGCTGACAAATCCTTTGTAAATACCTGCTAGGGTGGTACCATTGGATACCGGGATAGCAACAGCTGCAGGGGCATCACGAAGCTCATCATAGATTTCATAGGCTATTTCACCGTATGCTTTGAACTGAGTCATCGTGTTATCTCCTCCAGCGTTTGCATCATAATATTCTTTTGTATCCGCGATGTTTTGTGAGATACTCACAGCATTCTCATAATCACCGGGTACTCTTATGATGCGTGCGTTGTTTTCTTCGATTTCTTTTATCCGACTTGTATGGTATTTTTCAGGTATATATATTTCACAGTTTATACCAGCAAGTGAAGCAGCAAGAGATATTGCTGCACCATAATTTCCACAGGTTGCCACTGTTACAGTATCATATCCACGGCGTAACGCATCCATGACTTGAGCAAAGGCAATACGATCTTTTTGTGTCCCTGAGGGCGTACTTCCTTCAAATTTTAAAAAAATCTGCCGTAACCCATATTCACGTTCAATATTTCTCGCTCTAGTAAGGTTTGTATCACCTATTTCAGAATCGATTATATCTTCAAAGGCTTCTAGGCGTTCTTCAAGAGATCGTGTTCGATCTGCTGCGATTTTCCGTTGAATTTCTAATTCCGGTGCTATTGTGGGGTATTGAGAACGTGCACCATCTAACAAAGATAAAGAATTATCAGCATGATTATTGTTTTTAGATTCCAGATTATTATTGTTATTATCTCTGGCTAAAATGAGAGGAGCATTCTCTGATTGTTTTTTTTGTGTCTGTTGTTCATCAGACATGGCATATCATCGAAATAAATGCAATATATTTACCTGATAAGGTATATATAAAAATATCGTAAGCTAGGGGCAATAAACTATTTAGTTCTATTAAGATCAAAAAATATTTTTAAGAAGAATATCATTTTTTATAAACTAAGGCTGAGAATACTGCGTGGACCGAAGTAAAACGAAAGGCCCGCAGATGAGAGGCCGTCTTTTTTTCTCCCGATAAACCATACTCTTTTTTTGTCGCACGTGGCAGGCGTTTCGCCTGCCCATGAACGGTGCGACAGGAACCATAGATTATGAATG
>CAZRMY010000051.1:0-11980 GCA_964601295.1 uncultured Thermoplasmatales archaeon
TATATTAAACAATTTATGCCGCTTATCGGCGTTATTATTCTTGTATATCTGGTCTGGGAGATTGGTACTCAAGAGATTGCTGAGACGTTTATGAAGATATCACCGGTATACATTCTTATCGCGGCTTCACTAACGTTACCACGGGTGCTTCTACGTAATTACGGCTGGCAGCTTATCCTGCGGAAGCAAAAAATCAATGTAAGTTATATTACCTCGCTTAAAATCTTTCTGGTTGGATATTTTTACGGTTCTATTACACCGGGGTACTGGGGGCAGCTTATGCGTATCCCGTATCTGAAGGATGAAACAGATGAGCCAACGGGAAAGTTGTTTGTTAATAGTATCGTTGAGGAAGCGGTGCATACACTGTCGTTGTACATGATGATGGTAATAGGAGCGTTGTTGCTGTCCGAGGAGATACCTGAGGCATTTCCAATTGCGTTGGGTATTCTTGGTGCACATATTGTGTTTTACCTGTATTTTATGAAAGCGGAACGAGGGGAGAAGTTACTTAATGTTCTGATAAAGTTACTGGTGCCGCGTAAACTTAAAACCTATTTCAGCAGGTTTGTGAACACGTTTTATCAGGATTTTCCTGATGTGAAATTTTTGCTGAAACCTTTTGTGCTAGTGATACCTACGTGGTTTATTATTTATTCTCAGATTTATATTCTTGCGTTATCACTTGATATTGAGGTTCCATATGTAATGTTTATTTTGTTGTATGCAATCGCTAATATTGTGGCTTTTGTGCCGATTACCTCAGCGGGGTTGGGAACACGTGAGGCAACGTTGATCTTTTTGTTTTCGTTCTACGGGGTGGCACCTGAGAAAGCAATTGTGATTTCTCTAGCCGGACACCTACTTACCGATGTGCTAACCGGTTTCTACGGGTTTATTATTGCTGCTTCTGAGGCGCGGACTAAACGGAAGCGGCTTTCTGAAGTGAAAAAACTATTGGAAGAGCAGAAATGATATCCACCACAACATATATAATTGCCCAATAAATATATATAATACTATATTATAATAGGATTGATATCATGCGTACTCTAAATAAAGTTACTACCATGTTGTTTTTACTTATACTTCTCCTTGCTTCCGGTATAGGATCAACAGGTGCAGCACTCAAAATCCGTGATATACCCACCACAGTACTTATAACCTCAGATAACACAGATTTAGGTACCATCACACCAGACGGAGAGCAAATATCCGCCTCAGTTACGGTAACCTATCAATATGACGGGTTTATTTTTCCACTCCCTCGCAACCGGCAACCAACAACTATTACCCTCTCTGCTTCAAGTCCATCATGGTGTACCGTCACCGTAGAACCTACAACTCTTGAAGTTTCAGCAGACACAATGAACGCTGGTGCAAAAAATGCAAACGCAACACTAACTGTAGCAGTGTCTACTGACGCTCCGGCGTTTACTACAGGGAAAATTATTTTGAATGCATCTGCTGAAACCAATGAAAACCTCCTAACCTCTTACGATGAATACACCTTTACCATCACCCCGGATTTTCTCCCACAAATCAATGCACAACTCTCTAATCAATCAGTGAACCTTTCCACTGGTGACACCCGTAACATCACGCTTACCGTAACCAATCAAGCAAATGCTGCAATAACCGCAAGCATCACCAGCGATTTAATGGACTCAGAAAACTTTGCACTCCAGCTCCCCAATGCACAAACCATACAAACTGAATCCAGTGAGGATTTCACCATATTTATCGAAGCAATTGCTCCTGAGAACATTACTGAGATAACAGAAGCCATCACGTTTATAGTGTCATACACTGCAGCAGAACAACCAGATCAAACAGAAAGCACTGTTCCATTAACATTACAGGCAAATATCCAAAATGAAGAAACAAGTATATTCGAAATCGATGCATTACTGCTTACAACGGCGTTTACTATCATTTTAGCAGTTATCGTCATCATACTTCTAGTGATTATAATACGCAAACGATAAAAAAAAAAAGTTGTAAAACTACATATTGTAGTTTATTCTATGTCTATAGACTCTGATGATATTTCAATGCCCAATTGCGAAAAACGCTCCCGAATTTCCTTAAGTTTTAAATCAAGATAGTAATCAGAAGAAATTATGAAGTTATGCTTCAGATTCCCATTGGTGAACTCATTTTTCAGCTCTTTACGTATTTCTTCGATAAACGCCTCAGTAGTTTTATCAAAAACTAAGTCTACCACTTCATCAAAATCTGGATCAGATTCACTGTCCTCGTAAAGGTCGAGTATTTCCTGCTTAATTTTATCTTTCATTGCTCCCTAACCCCTTTACAGAAACCTGTATCGTACTATCTCTTTATAAAACTATACGCTGCAAACAAAAAAACAGAGTTACACTTTTTTTCTGAGATTATGAATCTTACGTAACTCAGCTGAAGTCAAACCCTTTTTCCTAACAGAATACTCCTCTGTTTTCATTCGTGTTATTTTTGGTTTAACGGTGAACGCATCAGTTATCACATGTCCATCGATAATATCAGGGATTGGCAGATTCATATATGCAAGCACAGTTGGTACCACATCCACAATAGAGGCCTCAATGGTTCCTTTCTTAACAGGTGGACCATACATGAAGATAACGCCATATGGCGCGTGATCCCCAAGCCAATCATAGAAACCCGGTGGTGAAAGAATAGGGAGTTTCTTTGACTTATCACTCATTTTACGCTGAAGACTGTCCGGGTATTGCAACAATTCCTGTGCACCATATCCTTGTGCAAGTTCCAAAATAAGATCAAGGGGATCATTAACCGCGTTGTCCCCGTATATTTCTTCAGCATAGTAAACACGTTGCACAACCGGCTGCCCCGTACTGGGATCAGTGATTTTTTTGAAAAGCGCGCTTAATTCCATGCGAAGGGGTTCATATTCCTCAGAAGACACACATCCCTGTTTATACTTGTCTTTAAGGTTGATACGGATACCACGAGAGCACACAGAATGATAAAATGCTTTTGTATGCAAAAAATCAATGTTGCTGCTTGCACCGCTTTGCATGATGAGTTTGCGCCCTAACTTGGTTCGCACTATTTTTTCCATAGGTAGCAGATGGAAGAGAAGGCGGCTGAGTCGCATATACCATCTGGTTAGAAGTGCGGATGAAATACTGGTTGGATCAACAGTGGTAGCAAGGTATCCTTTGTTGTACAGAAGGTTGTTGACATACAGGTATTTAGTTGGTTTAGTGAATCCATGATCAGATACAATGAGCACTAATGCATCAGGGTGTTGTGTTATCATTTTATCTAAGTAATTATCAGCGGTTTGGTAACATGATAAAATAAGGTCTTGATGATCCCATAATAAATGCATGGCATCATCCGTGCCTCTAAAAACAACCATGGTGAAATCCCAATCATACTTATCCATCAAATTAAGTGTGACGGTGGCATGCGAGGTAATTATGCGGTTGATTTGCGCGGCGAGTTTTTCTGGTGCATATCGCGCAGTAAGATTTTTTGGGATATCATCGACAGCTACCTGTTCAAGTTCATATGCACCAAGTTTACCGTCAACTAAATCATTTTTTAAAGAGGGAGGATAGGTAAATACGGAGTCGGGCGATGGGGTCAATAACCCGGTGATCATGGCACCATTAATGTGCTCTGGTGGAAAGGTACCGGGCACGTTGACGACAATACTTTTTTTGTTCATATCTGTTAAATACTGCCATATCGCCGGGGTTTTTCGATATCGACTATTTACCAGTTTTTTCTGCGCGGTATCGGTATGGAAAAAATCATAAATACCATGTTTACCCGGGTTGCAGCCGGTTACCATGGACACCCATGCAGGAGCACTGTAGTAGGGGGTTGTCGACCGTAGTCGTCCATAGGCTCCTTGGCTGCTGATCCTGGAGAAAGCCGGTAGTTTCCCTTGGTGCATCCATGGTTCGATTAAATCAAGTGTTGCACCATCAATACCAAGGATAATAACTTGTGACATATCTCTGCAACCAGAATGTTGTTTACCCACAACTGTTGCTATGCGTATTATTGCGTTGCTATTTAGTTTTACTGATACCTAGTGATTCGACTAAAACAGTAATACTATTAATTGAGTGGAGTATTCTCATCTGGAATTCTATGAATTTGAAAGATAAAGTGATAGTGATTTCCGGTGCAACAGGCGGTATGGGGCAGCCTTTAGCCCGTCGCCTTGCACAGGAGCAATGTAAGCTTGCGTTATTTGCTCGGCGTGAGAATTTATTAAAGGAGTTAAGTAAATCAGTCAGTGATATGGGTTCCACATGTATATACCAGGCGTGTGATGTGACAAAAAAAGATGATATTCATCAGGCGATCCAATATGTAAAGCAGACATTCGATCATATTGATTTAGGTATTCTTGCTCAGGGGGTACTTATCCCAAATCCTATAGAATACTGTGATAGCAGCATCATTAAAAAAACAATGGATATCAATTTTATGGGAAGCGTGTATTTTGTAGAAGAGTTACTTGCCGTGATGCGGTCTCAGAAGCAGGGGACTATTGTCGGGGTTTCAACATTACCTGACCGGCGTGGGGTTCCCGGATGGGGCGCGTATGGTGCAAGTAAGGCTGCATTGAGCTGGTTTTTGGAAAGTTTACGCGCTGAGGCTAAACAAAAATATAATATTGATATTATCACGGTGAAACCTGGTTCAGTTGAAACGCCAATGATTGAAGAATTTCATCGCACTGGTGCGGTAACACCTGAGAAAGCAGCTGATTACATCGTGCAAGGTATCCGTAAGGGCATCAAGGTGATTCAATTTCCATGGTTGCAAGTGGTGATGACACGAATCACAGATCTTTTCCCCAATATTGTATATGATAATTTACCTATCGATATGCAAAAAGGAGACGGCTACCCAGAACCTGAGGAAAAGTAGTATTAAAGTATAAGAGGAGTTTTTATATTCTGTTATCTTATTGCGCCACTGCAACAAACACTATACTCTGTTTAATAAATAGAATAGCGAGTTAGACACTATGAAAATACTCTTGCTCATGCCACATCCTCAAAAGAAAAGAGATTTTTTTGCTCGGTTTACCTATCCTTCGTTAACCTTAAAACAACTCGCAGCAATAATTCCCGAAGAGCATGATATTACACTAGTCGATGAACGATATGAACCAATTAATTTTGATGCAGACTATGACCTCGTAGGAATCTCAACGCTTACCTATAATGCATTACGGGGCTACGAAGTATCCAAGATATTTCGACAGCGCGGTATACCTGTATTCTATGGTGGATATCATGCGTCATTACTTCCTAAAGAAGTTAAAGATCATGCTGACAGCGTGGTCGTTGGAGAATCAGAACTCACCTTACCGCAATTGCTCAAAGATTACGAACACGGCAAACCACAGCGTATTTATCGCCCAGATCGCCCGGTTAAAGCTGAAGAGATACCCCCTGCACGTCATGATATTGGGTCCTATAATCCATTTACTGAACCCATTCAAGCATCACGTGGATGTCCCACTGCATGTGAGTTCTGCGCGATGAACGTTATAGAGGGACAAGTATTCCGCGGGCGACCTGTGGACCATGTCGTTGATGAACTAAAATCAATTAAAACAAAATCGATTTTCTTTGCAGATGCATCATTAACTATTAATCCAATATACTCAAAACAACTCTTCAAAGGCATGAAAGAAGTAAACAAATACTCAGAGTGTTTTGGAAATATCAATGTATTAAGCAGAGATGATGAATTTCTGAAACTAGCCGCTGAAGCAGGAGTGATGACCTGGTACGTAGGCATCGAATCAATCTCTCAACAAAACATTGACCAAGCAGGAAAAGGAACCAACAAAGTTGAAAACTATGGTAAAGCCATACAAAAAATCAAAGATCACGGGATGATGGTAACAGGGTTCTTCATGTTTGGATTTGACTTTGACACCAGAGACATTTTTGATAAAACCCTGCAGGCAATCTATGATTGGGGACTCGATGAAGTATCATTCAGTATCGTCACACCCTACCCTGGAACCCGATTGTTTGAACGATATGACCGTGAAGGACGTATACTCTGCCGTGATTGGTCGCGATACGGCGAGGGAAACGTGAACTACAAACTCAAAGATATATCTGAGGAAGAACTCCTTGAAGGCATCAAAAAAATGGCGTTAGACTACTATGCGATACCTAAAATCATCCGACGGAGCTTCCGAAACACCAACTATAGTCTCTATAGAATTTTCATCAAATTCATCAGAAATTATGCCGTCCGTCGGTTCTATATCAATGAGAAGCTTACTATCTAAAAAATCCAAAGATTAATATCACGTTTTATCATTTCATACTCCAGGAAGTTACTATGCGTGAATATAGGATTAAGAGAGGACATAACGCAGATATAAATAAGCTTATTTCAACCTATTTTGGAGTCAAAGGAGACGTAACTAAAGGTGTTAACTTTGAAACTGAAGGTATTGGTAAAATACATATTAAACAAGAAAAAAAATCATTGTTTATAGACATAGAGCCACCAAAACAAATATCTGGTGATTACGGCGTGATTAAACGATGGAACCAGTTTCTTTTTGATGCCACCGGTAAAGACACAAAAGAACGGAAGAAAGAATTTGGGAAAATTAAATAAAAAAAAAACGCTGGGAAAAACCTTTTATTTTTTTACTTTTTTCCAGTCGTCAAGGAAGCTTTTAATACCTTTGTCAGTGAGTGAATGTGTAACCATCTTGCGTAACACTTTTGGAGGTACGGTTGCGATATCAGCGCCAAGTTGTGCTGCTTGAATGACATGTATTGGATGTCGTACGCTGGCTACGATGACCTCAGTAGGTATATCATAGTTGTAGAATATTTCCATGATTTCTTCAACGATTTGCATTCCTTCTTGCCCGATGTCATCAAGTCGTCCGATGAACGGGCTTACATACGTTGCTCCTGCTTTTGCTGCGAGTAATGCCTGGTTTGCTGAAAACACAAGGGTGACATTGGTTTTGATGCCTTCTGTACTCAGTTTTTTAATGGCTTTAAGGCCTCCAGGTGTCATGGGTATTTTGACAACCGCGTTTTTATGTGTTTTTGCCAGTTGACGTGCTTCTTTAATAATATCTTCAGCACGGGTACTTACTGCTTCAAGGCTTATTGGGCCATTTACCAGATTGAATATTTCGTTGACGATTTCTTTAAAGGATTTTCCGCTGCGGGCGACCAGCGTAGGATTTGTGGTGACACCATCGATCACGCCCCAGGATGCAAGTTCTTTTATTTCATCTAAATCTGCGGTGTCGATAAATAGTTTCATGGGACTTGTTCAACCTCCACGGATGGTATCTAATGAGGGTACATAATCTTTTGCCAGCACTATAAAACATGGACTTTTTTAATGCGAATAAAATGTGTGTGATAAATACAGGTGGATATACTTGAAAAAATCAAAACATATATATATTCAGTTATACATTACTGTGGTTGGGATGGGAAGATGCCTCTAACGAGAAAAGCTCGAGTGGTTGGAAGCAGCCTGGTGTTGACAATTCCAAGTCAGCTAGCAAAAGCCCATGACATATCTGATGGTGATGAATTAGAGATTATACCTGCGGGTATGGGCGAGTTTTTAATCAGGAAGGCTAAAAAATAAGTATACCCGGGTGTTAGAGCCCTGATGCTAGATCACGTATGACTTTTTCTTTATCTGTTGCTTTGACGATGCCGCTTGCGAGTAGTACTCCGTGTGCACCGAGCTCTATTGCTTTTGCTACATCTTTACCGTTTTTCACACCTGCGCCGCAGAGTACCGATACATTGGTGTTAATTGCTTTAACGGCTTTAACTGACCCTGAGACGATACCGGGATCAGCACTGGTAACAGATATATCCCCTCCAATGAGTTCGGGTGGTTCAACGGCGATAAAGTTGGGTTGAAGCGCGACCAGTGCTCTAGAAGTAGTAATATTGTTTGAACAGACAATATGATCCAGGTTTAGCTCTTTAGCACGGGCGATACAGGTATCAATATCTGCGATGGTAAGGCGGTGTTCACTATGGTTAATAAGTGTGCCGACTGCACCAGCTGATTTGATTGCTTCAGGCAGCGTCCACCCGGTATGGCTACCAGGTGTTATGGGATCGATATGCTCAGCAAATACCGGTATGTCTACATGATACGCGACTTTATGAATATCTGAGGCCTGCACGGCAATAGCCATGCTTACATCAAGTTCTTCTGCGATTTTATCCATAAGTTGTGCGATTTCAACGGTTTTTTCACCAGTGGCTTCAGCATACGTTTTAACATTTAATACAATAGTAGGTACCTGTAACATGCACATTTGTCTCCTCATAGTATATGCACGTAAATCATAGCGGGTTATAATATGTTTGCATAAAAAAAATTTCTGGAGAGAAATATAATATCTATTTAGAAGAAAAATAGAATGTTGAATAGGACCCTCAGATAGTTTGTTTTATACAACGTTAGGTTCGCCTTCAACAACCATGAATGCTAGATGATTGGTAAGGATTCCTTTGAAGTCGCCGTCAAAGCTTATTCGATGAGGAAAACGCACGACTGCTGAGGTTCCTTTTCCAAGTACACGATAATGAACAAATAATGCACCAAAACTGACGCTTCTACCGGTAGAGCGTGGGCGCATGATAATGCCGCGGACGAAGGTTTTAACAAGACCTTCTGAATCAGTTGTAACGGTTTCTTCAGGCACGCAACTCATTCCTGCAGCAAGTGGTATGGTTGCCAATAGCACCATGCATATGGAGAGTCCAATTAGTTGTTTTTTCATAGGTATCATCTCAATAATTTTATTGTTATGTAATAATATTATACTTATTAATATATTAATTTTTCGTAAAAAAGGTAGGTTGGGGTGTTAAAAAAGAAACCGGCTACTTCAATCTTACAAGTAATCGCCCTTTCTTTTCTGTTGTCTTTTTGGCGTGTACTTTATTCTCCCGAGCCAGCCACCCTAACGCAGAGTACGCATCCTTAAGATCAATGTTGTTAAGCTCAGCAATAGTAGACACATCAATATCTCCCTGGGAATCTAGCGTCTGCCATAATTTCCCCGCGTTGGTCCCAATAGAACCAGTAAGGTTTGTTTCACCAAGCCGATACTTATTACCTTCTCTAACTATTTTATTTTCTCGGGCAAGCCAGCCAATAGCAGCATGAAGATCATTATGAGACAACCGAGATTTAGATAACAAATTAGTTTCAGTAAGAGGCCCTGATTTTTTTAACGTATTCCAGATTTTGCCGGCATTTTTTCCAAAACTAGTAATGATCTCTCTCATCAACGCAACACCTTAATACCGGGTATCAAAAATGGGGATTATATACCTTGTTAAAATTATTAAATAACTGTGGAAGAGAAAAATGTAAAATGAGCTGGTTTTCCCACAGTGTTATAAAATGCTGTGTATAAATTTTTGAGTAAAAATTATATAGTTATCATATATTCTTTTCTTTTGGGGAGAAAATATGGAAAAAATAGGTACCATATTACGAGGTATTATGGGGCTGTTGTTACTACTATCGTTTCTGAATCTGTGTCTGGTACCAGCAATGGGTACGCCAGAGTTAGTGGCATATTCCGATGATATTGATAACCAACCACCAGAGAATCTCAGCGTAACTGGTGAATCATATGGCTATGCAGGAACCGAGTATCCGTTTTATGCTAATGCAACCGACCCTGATGGAGATCAATTGTATTATAAATTTGACTGGGATGACGGGAGTTTTAGTGATTGGATAGGTCCGTATGATTCAGGGATACCAATACCTGATTCACATGCATGGACCTCTGGAAGCTACAATATTCGTATTAAAGCAAAAGATGTCAATGGCGCTGAGAGCGACTGGTCAGTACCCTTTAACTTTGAGGTACGAACCAACAGCATATACACAATGCATCCATGGATATGTAGGGGTTATCCGTTGATTACTCGAATTCTTTCATTATTCCACTAATTTTAAGATATAGATTAGAGAAATGGATCTGCCGGGATTTAAACAACTCATCAGTAGAGATATTTAGGAGGGGGTTGTGATTTTTACTTCTGTTGTTTTTATGGTAAGCATATTTTACAATTTGATATTTTTTATCTTATAAATTAGTTAGCAAGTATACTTATTTTATTTTCCAAAATGTAACCGAAACTATTATATTTGTGAAAAAACATTAATTAATATTATGTTTAAATCAATGTCCGGATTGGAACAACAACTGTACTTCAAGCTAGGAGAAAATAATCAACGAGTTTTTACAATACAAGATATCAAAAAAATACTCAATATCTCCCTTGCACATGCAAGAAACATCGCATCAGACATGGTGAAAAAAAATGCAACAGAACGCGTAAAACCTGGACTATTTGTACGTATACCTGAGTCAGTAATACTTGATAAACAACAGTATACTGAAGATGCAATACTAATTGCGGCAAAATCAACCAAGAAAGCATTTCTTTCTCATTATACTGCACTAACCATCCATGGACTAGCAGAACGGTATACTACTCAAATATTCGTGACCACACTAACCCATAAACGAAACATAAAATACCATAAAGTGGAAATAAAGTATATAACCATAATTCCAAAAAAATTCTTTGGATACAAAACTATAACATATTCAAATGAACATATACAAATTTCAGATTTGGAACGAACCATAATAGATATTATTAACAAACCAAAACATGCTGGGGGATGGATTGAAATAATTAATTGTCTAAAAAATATTGATGAAATTAACTATAAAAAATTACTATTATATATAAAAAAATTTAACAATAAAACAACAGCACGAAAAACAGGTTATATATTAGATAAATTAGACAATCTAAATCCCCCACAACCAATAATCGAAGAGATGAAAAGAGTATCCGGCTCAAACAATCTATATTTTGATGCTACCAAAAAAGGAAAATATGATAAAAAATGGAATCTGATCATACCAGAACACATACTCGAGGTAATAAATGCCTACTAGAAAAGAATTTGAAAAAATACAACAAACAACAGATCTTAACCTAGAATTACTCGAAAAGGTATATCATTTAACAAAAATATTAAATGAAATACAAAAGCATTCAATTCTAAAAGAAAATCTAACACTCAAAGGAGGGACGCCATTAAATTTTTTATATCTAGAAATCCCTCGGCTTTCAATAGATTTAGATTTTGACTTTACTGGAAAACTACCAAAAGAAGAAATGATAACACAAAGACTAGAAATCGAAAAAGAAATAAATGAAATTGCTTCAACACTTGAATACCAAATTAAGGATAGAGGCTCATCCTATATAATAGCAAGACAAAGCTTACAATATCATACAACCAGGAACACAAAAGATCACATTAAAGTTGAAATCAATTATTTAGATAGAATGCCGCTTGGGAACATTGATATTAAAAAATTCCCGTCAATATTTCCAGATATCGTACCATTTTCGATAGCAACTTATTCACTTGAAGAACTAACTGCTCAAAAAATAATAGCTTGCTTGGATAGATATGAGTCAAGAGATCTGTATGATCTTCATAGGTTATCAAAACAAAAAATGTCAGTACAAGAAACACAAACATTTGCTACTATCTACTTCTGCATGTCTGCAAACAACACCAAACTGGACATATCAAAAATTAAAGATTTTGATCTTGAAAAAATACAACAGGAATTACACCAATTTATAAGAAACAGTGAGAATCTAGATCCTCAAGTAATACAAGAAAATGCAGTTCAATTTTTAGATAAAATATTAAAATTTAACAAACAACAGCAAAAATTCATTAACACTTTTTTTAACGAGAAGAAAATACTTCCAGATATCATTGGTTTTAAAGATACAGATTTAAAACAACATCCTGCTCTTTTACATAAATTACAGAAAATAAAAAATTAGTAAATAGCATACCTCGGATTTCATCTCTGTTGTCTGAAACCCTT
>CAZRMY010000052.1:0-11921 GCA_964601295.1 uncultured Thermoplasmatales archaeon
TTTATCATATGTAGCATTATCTAAGATATGGAGGTTCTTATTTTGACACTATCGCATTACACAGTCGGAAACCTAAAGTTATCCAGCGGTTTCATCTATCATTGGTAACATTTGTTTATCTTTGAATCCACGTTGTTGCATTGCTCCTGATGGACATGTTCCCACACATGCACCGCAGCCTTTACATAATGCTTCGTTGATTTTCGCACGTTGTTTACCTTCTTCTTTGTCCTCCAGCTCAATTGCATTAAAGCTGCAGATATTAACGCACATCCCGCACCCTGAGCATAAATCTTCATCAACAACTGCAGTGAGCGCCTCGGCTTTCAGTTCGTCTTTAGATAAAATATTTGCCGCACGTGCAGCAGCACCACTTGCCTGGGCTACTGAATCCTGAATGTCCTTAGGCCCCTGGCAGCACCCTGCAAGAAACACTCCATCATTAAAGGTATCCATCGGCCGGAGTTTCGGATGCGCCTCAAGATAGAATTTATCAGCACCTTGACTTAAATGTAATGTCCGCGCTAATTGCTCTGAATCAGATCGTGGCTGCATCGCAGGAACAAGCACCACCATATCTGTTTTAACCTCAAAGAGCTTATTAGTCATAGTATCAAAAATATCAATACTCAACGAATCTGGATGAACTCGCACCTCTGATGGGCGTCCTCTGAAAAAGTTACTTTTTAACCCCCGAACTTTACGGTAGAACTCTTCATATCCTTTACCAAATGAACGAATATCAGTATAACACACATTAAGTTCTACTTCGTCACCAAGTTTTTCTTTCAGCAGATACACGTGTTTCAATGCGCTCATGCAGCCAATCCGACAACACCAGCTACACTGTGTTTCATCCCGGCTGCCAACACATAAAATAAAGGTAATACTTTGTGGTTTTTCCCCATTAGATGGCTTAAGAATTTCACCGAGTGTAGGCCCAGAGCTACTGATAAGTCGTTCAAGTTCAAGAGAGGTAATTACATTCGCTGATTTCCCATATCCGTACTCGTACAGACTTGTGGGATCCATAAGGTCGTACCCAGTGGCTACAATAATCGCACCAACTTCTTTTTTGAGCAGGGTATCCTTTTGCTTGAAGTCAATGGCCTTGGGTTGACAGGCATCTAAGCACGCTGGAGATGTCCCACATTTCCCCTTAGTTAAAAACAGACAATAATCAGGATCGATAGTTGCCTTTAACGGTATAGCCTGTGGGAATGGAATATAAATTGCTCCTCGTTTGTTCAATGCCATGTTAAACTCATCATCAATGCGCCCTTTCAACCGACATGCATCCTGACAATCACTACATCCCGTGCATTTTTCAACATCAATATACCGTGGATGTTGAGTAACCTCAACGATGTAGTTGCCAATGGTTCCTTCAATACCAGTTACCTCAGCATTAGTCACTAAATCAATATTGGGGTGATTAGCTACCTCCATCATTTTAGGAGTAAGAATACATGACGAGCAATCCAATGTAGGGAATGTTTTATCTAACTGTGCCATACGTCCACCGATTGTCGGTGATTTTTCAACCAAAGCAACCTTGAATCCTTCTTCAGCAAGATCTAATGCGCTTTGAATACCTGCGATACCACCACCAATAACCAGCGCATTAGGTGTCACTGGAATAGTTGACTGCTGTAAGGGCTCAAGTAACCGTGCACGTGCCACTGCTGCACGTACAAGGATTTTCGCTTTATCTGTCGCCTCGTTTTTATCTTCATGTGCCCAGCTGCAATGCTCACGGATATTTGCAATCTCTAAATTAAACGCATTTACACCACCTTTTTCAACAACAGAACGGAAAGTGTTCTCATGCATCCGTGGAGAACAACATGCAACCACTACACCATCTAATTTATGTTTTTTAATAGAGTCAGTAATCAACTCTGCACCTTGACTAGAGCACATATATTTGTATTCTTTACTAACTACCACACCTTCAAGGCTTGAAGCATATTTTGTTAACGCTTTCACATCAACGGTCTGAGCGATATTAATACCACAATGACAGATAAAAACCCCTATCTTATTCATATGATTACGCAACCTCCAAAATTTTTGTAACAGGACTCTGATTTAACTGCAACCCTAGTTTATCAGCTGATAACCCCAATGCCAAACCGAGTAATTGGGTAAGATACACAACCGGAACACCAAGTTTCGCAGCCACAATTTCAGCAGCTTTCTCCTGACGAGAATCAAACATTTTCTGACACCACGGACACACAGTCACCAACGCGTCAAATTCTTGCTCCTGAACACGTTGCAATTTCTGACCAGCTTTAGTTAACGCAGACTCAGGTAAATTCGCAAGAATTGGCGCGCCGCAACAATCCAGTTTCTCAGCGTACTCCACAGGTTTACCACCTAGTATTTTCAATATTTCCTCCATTTTCTGCGGATTCTCAGAGTTAACTGGTCTACCCACTTCATTTGGCCGAATCAGGTGACATCCATAATGGGTCGCAAGTTTCAAATCATTTAATGGCTTTTTCACCTGGGCTTTAATCTTATCAAGACCAACAACATCGTGTAACAAATCAACGGTATGCACCAGCTCGGTTCCACCAGTATAATTCATATCCTCTGTACCTAGTAACGTGTTTATCCGGTCTTTCATCTGTGTATTATTACCCAATACATGTTTACATTCAGATAAAGCCAGATGACACATAGCACATGGTGCAAACACATCTAATTCCTGTTTCTCGGCAAGAGCCAGATTACGCGCAGAAAGATACAACGTCATCAACTGATTCACACTTTTCATAGGTTCCCCACAACAAGAAAACCCCGGTACATCAACTAACTCAACATCTAATTTCGGAAATGTCTCACGAATAGACAACTCATATCCATACTGTTCAGTAGGCATCACACAACCAGGATACAACGCATATTTAACCATTCATATCAACCTCCTAGAGCTTCTCCACCGCCAACGCAGAAATCACCTGCTGAAACTTCGCTACATCAACCGGTTTGCATATCTTAGGAAGACCCAACGAATCACGTGTAACACCCGTACCTTTAGCCGTGGTAACCTCCTGTACATCCTGAATTAACCCAATACCCAAAATAGACTGTAACATCGCAGTGAATTTACCAGGAATCTGCTGACCACGCGCAACCGCCATATTCTTCAATGCGTACAACACTTCAACCGGAGCGATCTTCTGCGGACAACGCTCCCAGCACTTATAACAACTCATACACGTCCAAATAACATCAGAATTCACCATTTCATCGATAAGCCCCCGTTTCAACAACGCAATAATTTTATGCGGCTCAAGCTCCAATAATTTATGAGCTTCACAACCTGCAGTACATTTACCACACTGATAACAATAATTAGACATATCATTCTGAATCGTTTCAAGGCGTTTATTTATCTCAGCTTGCAGTTCTTCTTGTGCTTCCGCCATCGACGTTAAATCAACAATACTCATGAGTCGCCTCCGTGTACCATTTATCAACTTTCCCTATTTAAAATTATCAACCATCCACAACAAAATACAAGGTACTCAGCTAAAACTAGCAGCATCAGCCCTTTAAGAATCTCACACATATCTGGTACATTTTGGATAGAACTGTAAAATAAGTTTTATAAGCCAACATAACAACCAACTATTTTACAAGGTGACAAAACGACGTGCAAAAAACCCATATGTCCCCAAAGAAAATACTACTCTGCGGCATCGGTATCTCCTGCTTAATTTCACATAGCCTAGTTCTCTATGTTACCTTTCTATGGGCCTATCTTTTCAACGATCATATCTTCTCAGTAAACATAAACGCATTAGGCGAGGCACATGCGGAGTTTCTCATTCTACCCATCACTCTACTATTAGGTTTTTACGCCGTGATACACCTTTTTAAAAATATCTCTACGAAATCACCCATAGAGAACCCCTCAAAAGAGAAGGGGTTATAGGGATTTTTTAACCAGATTAGCAATATCAGTAGGAAATTTAGCCAACGGTACTTTTGCATCCTCAAATGCTTTAATCTTAGAATCAGCTGTGCCCTTACCCCTTGCGATAATAGCACCAGCATGACCCATTCGTTTCCCAGGCGGAGCAGTACGCCCTGCTATAAACGCAAACACGGGTTTACTTACATGATCTTTAATGTACTCTGCTGCATCCTCTTCAGCGGTTCCACCAATTTCCCCAACAAGCACGATAGCATCAGTTTCTGAATCTTTTTCAAATGCGTTAAGTGCATCTATAAACGTGGATCCAATAATCGGGTCACCACCTAAACCAACACAAGTACTCTGACCAATATTTTGCTCTGTTAGTGAGTTAACAATTTCATAGGTAAGCGTCCCTGATCTACTAGCTACACCAACATTACCCTCTTTGAAGATGGAACCAGGTAAAATACCAATCTTGGTTTTCCCTGGGCTTGCAATACCTGGACAATTAGGCCCTATTATCACTGCATCGTTATATTTCCCGTAATGCACAAACTCCATCGCATCAAGAAAGGGGATATTCTCGGTTATTACCACAATAGTTTTAATCCCGGCATCCAATGCTTCAAAAACAGCATCCTTAGCAAATCGAGCAGGCACCAGTACCAATGATGTATCTGCATGGGTTTTGTCAACCGCATCATTCGCATTATCAAATATTGGCACACCATGTACCTGTTCACCAGCTTTACCTGGTGTTACACCAGCAACGACCTTTGTGCCAAAATTAAGCATTTCACCAATATGAAAAACACCCTGATGACCTGTTGCACCCTGCACAACAACTTTGTTACGCTCATCAACAAAAATAGACATGTCCTTTATACACCTCCCGCAATATCAGATGATTTCTGCGCAGCATCCTGCAATGTCGTCCCAGTAATTAAACCGGCATCCTTCAAGATTTCTTTTGCTGCATCCTCATTCATTCCTTTAATACGCGTAATAACAGGGCAGTCAATACCCTCTTTAGATATAACAGCTTTAACTCCTTTAGCGACCGTATCACATTTTGTAATACCGCCAAAGAGATTCAAAAAAATAACCTTAGGCTGAGCTTTTTTCATCAGCTCAAAGGCCTGTTTAACCTTTTCAGGGTCATCAGTTCCACCAAGATCTAAAAAAACTCCTCCTTTACCCTTATAATGCGTTAACGCGTCTAATGTTGCCATTGTAAGCCCTGCGCCGTTTGCGATAACGCCAATATTGCCCTCAAGTTGAATAAACGCGATACCTTTGTCCTTAGCATCCTTCTCAAGTGGCGTAAGCTCAACATGCTCCGGCGCAATATCTGGATGACGAAACATTGCATCATCATTAATAATCACCTTAGAATCCAATGCCATTACACCACCATCAGATTTTATTATCAAGGGATTAATCTCAACCAACTCACAGTCATATCCCCTGAAAAGCCGGTAAATCTTCGAAATCACGCTTGCAATCTGTTTTCCCTCGGATTTATCACACGTAAGCTGTGAAAGCAAATACCGAAGATGAAACGATTGAATACCTATCAAAGGGTTAACCCACACTTTGTAAATCTTGTTGTCAGGCACGCTTTCAATGTCCATACCTCCTTCGCTGCTCAGCATGATAAGCGGCATACGTTTAGAACGATCAAGTGTAACACTAACATATAACTCTTTTTTGATATCCACTTTTTCTTCAGCTAACACTTTACCTACGGTATGGCCACGAATATCCATCCCTAGAATCTCAGATAATGTCTTTTGTGCATTCTCTAGAGAATCCGCTGATTTAATGCCTCCTGCTTTACCTCGTCCACCGATAGGCACTTGAGCCTTAAGCACTAATGGAAAATTAAGACCCCTAAAATCTTTCTTGTCACGTACTAGCTTACCATTTGGAACCGCAATATCAAATTTATGAAACAGCTCCTTCCCCCGATACTCAAAAAGTTTCATACCCGGGAGAATGCAACTTCACATATTTAAGAGCTTTTTAACCCAGACATCACAGCCGACAATCTTACGCGCAATTGGGGAAAACTTAAAATCCTTGATAAAAACCATAGTGCTCAAACCATAACTCCGTATCATAGGGTCTTCAGCGATCCACCCGTTCTCTTTAAGAATTTGCAACACCTTGGTTCTATTACTCTTGTAATCATCATAATCAGAATGAACATTAATCATAACTGCTTCAAATCGCCGACTCGCCAAGAAAATCGCCGCATCACTTAACAACGAACCCGCCTCATCATTTTCCAATATCGGCGGATTACTAGGATCAAAACGAATATGGTAAAAAACTAAAATTTCAAACCCCAACGCCTTGAGATTAGGCAAAATAATTTTTCTAACAAGATCATCATTTTCAAAGCCCCGTCTTAACCGTGACACTGTATGCCGAGAAACACCTAACTCACGACCAATATCACTATCTGACATCTCAGGATAACTCACTAACATACAATACACATTCCTCTGAGTAGCAGAAAAATCAACCTTTTTCGCAGAGTGAAACGCCAAATCTCTTACAGAATCTTCTGAAGGTACAGGCAAATGAAAGTTTGCCCTTAGAAGCGGACCAAAATCAAAAAATCGATACACCTTACTAATTTCAAACGGAAAAACAACCATATTAGGATATTCATCCTCTAAAAGACCACGCCCTCCAAAGGTCTGCGTTCTAATATCGTTAATACGCCCGATTGTTGCATAATCTTTAGACAGACTCAAAGAAAAACCTTTGTCTTGTTCACCAACAGAGAAAAAAATCTCCTCGAACACCTCGATGGTTTCACCGGTTATTTCAATCCGTTCTTCTAATGGGATAAGCGGGCTGAAATTTGTATAAATTACGACTAGCATTTTACAGCCCATGTTTTGAAGCCGCGGTATGATAAGCTTTCGAAAATATTCTTTTTCTTTTAAACGATGACGTATTGCTGTGACTGTTGAATGTTTTAGACTTATTTTTTCTGATAGCTTTTTGTCAGTATATGAGGGATGTTTTGTTAGGCCATATAACACAAGTTTTTCTTTCTCAGTTAAATCAAAGCGTTTCACACGTATAATAATGAGCTATAGAGTTATAAATCTTTTTCTCAATATCGTAACAAGATTATCATTTATTACTAAATAGAGCACAATAACATATCTTATTTACCATTTTATCGAAATAATTTGGCTGAGTTATATTTATGATAATTTTTACAAAACCTTTATAATAGGTATTTAACATACATTTATCTTGTCTAAAAGTTATCTCAAGAAATATATGGGAGGATCAATCTTGACCAAGTTATTATCGATTGAGATCATCATTGAATATTGTGTGGGGATACGAGTATGAGTAAAAATAAACAAGCTCTTTTGACAAAACCAAACCCTAAAAAATCAGACAATACAAAAAAAGAAGCAGGAACTGTAGAAGTCTTTGTTATGGGAAAAAGCTACAGGGTTCCAGCGGGCCTTACCATAATGAAAGCAATTGAATACGCGGGATATAAATTTATACGAAGCTGCGGTTGCCGAGCTGGATTCTGTGGAGCATGTTCAACAGTTTATCGTATTGAAAATGAGCAGAAATTAGGGTTTGATCTGGCATGTCAAAAACTTGTTGAAGACAAAATGTATCTTGTGCAACTTCCTTTTGTCCCTGCAGCTAAAGCAGAATATGATATTGAAACACTGCAACCCGAGGAAAGCACATTATTGACTATCTACCCTGAAATAGCTCGATGTGTCTCATGTAATACTTGTACTAAATCCTGCCCGCAGGATATTGAGGTCATGAAATATATTCAACGTGCTGTCCGCGGAGATATTGAGAAATGCGCTGAGATCTCTTTTGATTGTATTCAATGTGGTCTATGTGCTATGAGATGTCCAGCAGACATTAAACATTATCATGTTTCTCAGCTTGCTCGACGATTACGGGGGAAATATCTTGATCCACGATCTAAGAATTTAGCCAAACGATTAGGGGAAATTGAAAATGGGAAATATGATGCAGAGATTGAGAAACTTATGAAAATGGAACATAAAAAGATTGCAGCGTTGTACAGTGAACGGGATCTTGAATCGGAGCAGACCAAAACTGGTGGAGGTGACTAAGCGGTGAGATTGATAGACGGTTATCCACAGTATATGATGGATTCGATTAAAAAGGTTGAAGATAAGCGAGAGAAGAACATGTCCGCTAGTGTTAAACCTATGTCGATGAAAGAACGTGAAACTATTCTTAAAAAACATCATCCGGACTATATGGATTCAACAAAACGAAAATTAAGGGTGGGTGTAGATAAAGGTAAACTGCTGTATAACGGGTTGGTTGATCTTTTAGAAGCAAAACCGGTGGTAGACCCTAAAGATGTAGATCTTCATAAAATTGATTATGATGTAGATGTCCTTATTATTGGAGGCGGTGGCGCAGGAACTGTTGCCGCTCTTTTCGCCTATGAATCTGGAGTTCCTCTTGATAGAATACTAATTGTCACTAAATTACGGCATGGTGACGCTAACTCGATGATGGCACAAGGCGGTATCCAAGCAGCAGATAGACCTAGCGACAGTCCCGCCTTGCATTATTTAGATATCTATGGTGGCGGTCATTTTGCAAACAAACCCGATCTCGCTCGCGCACTAGCATTAGATGCCCCTAAGATTATTAACTGGCATGAACAGCTGGGGGTCATATATGATCGTGAGGATGACGGAGAGTTTATGGAGCTATCCGGTGGAGGTACCTGTAAGAATCGGTTGCATAGTGCCAAAGATTACACAGGCATGGAAATCATGCGAAACATTAGAGATGAAGCAAGAAACGTTGACATACCGGTGTTAGAATTTTGCCCTATAGTAGAATTACTTACTGATGACAAAGGCCACGTAGCCGGCGGTATTGCATTTAACATGGAAACCTCTGAATATGATGTCATCAAAGCAAAAGCAACAATTCTTGCAACAGGGGGTAGTGGCCGTTTACATTTATCTGATTATCCTACCACAAATCACTATGGCGCGACCGGTGACGGTCTAATAATGGCCTATCATGCCGGTGCAAATCTCCTTGATCTTGATACTATACAAATCCATCCAACTGGTGATGCCTATCCAGAAGCCATTGTTGGTATTTTATCCACAGAGAAACTCAGAGGACACGGTGCCGTACCCGTTAACAAAGACGGCGACCCATTCGTGTTCCCCTTGGAACCACGCGATGTTGAATCAGCCACATTTATCAGAGAATGCAAAGAGGGCAGAGGCATAACAACACCTACTGGTATGACCGGCATATGGCTTGATACACCCATGATTGACATCAAACATGGCGAAGGCACTATTGAAAAGAAATTTGCCTATGAAGCACGAAAATTCAGGCGATTTGGTATAGATGTAGCCAAACATCCTATCCTTGTATACCCTACACTTCACTATCAAAACGGAGGCGTAGAAATTAACGAACGATGTGAAACCAAAATACCCGGTCTATTTGGAGCAGGAGAGGTAACCGGTGGAGTACATGGTAAAAACCGATTAATGGGCAATTCACTCCTTGATTATAACGTGTTTGGCCGACGAGCAGGCATATATGCTGCGCAATATGTTAAAAAAGCTAAAGTTGGAAAAATAACGTTAAAGCATCTTGATACGTACACCAAAATGTTAGAAGAAGCAAAAGTTAAACCAAAAACCTCTGCGCCGTTGATACTCCCTGAATACCGCGGAGAAATGGCGATCTCCCGATCATTAGACATCCTATAATCTGCTGGTGTAAACACTATGATAGAAGTAAAGGAAGATTGGTGCAAGGGCTGCAACATGTGCATAGAACGATGCCCAGTTGACGCCCTAGAAGAATCTGATATGATTAACAAAAGAGGCGTACGACCTCCTAGATTGAAAAAAGATAATGAATGTAATTATTGTAGGCTTTGCGAATTGATTTGTCCAGATTTTGCAATAACTGTGATCCCTGAAGAAAAAAAAGACAGAAAGAAAAACCTACTAAGATCCCCCGTTGGAGGAGTTGGAGGAATAGGTAGATGAGATATAAACGAGACCCTGAACTCATAAGAAAAGTATTAGGAAATGATGTCCAGTTTATTTTAGGAGATATGGCCTGTGTATATGGTGGAATCCTTGCAGGATGCTCATTTTTTGGTGGTTATCCCATAACACCTGCATCAGAAGTTGCAGAAGGCATGGCGCGGCTTATGCCTCGTGTCGGAGGAACCTATATTCAGATGGAAGATGAAATCGCCAGTATCGCAGCAGTCATCGGCGCATCATGGGGTGGAGCAAAATCTATGACTGCAACATCGGGCCCTGGTTTCTCACTTATGATGGAAAATTATGGATTTGCCATGATGACAGAAACACCATGTGTCATTGCAAATGTACAAAGAACTGGGCCCTCGACAGGTCAACCAACACTTGGTGCCCAAGGTGATATGATGCAATGCCGCTGGGGGTCGCATGGTGATTTTCAAGCGATTGCCCTTACGCCTAGTACTGTTCAAGAATGTATGGATTTTACGATTGAAGCATTTAATCTCTCAGAAAGATATCGCAATCCTGTCTGTGTGATGACTGATGGAGAGATGGGGCATCTCCGGGAACGCATTGTGATACCTGATGAAAAAAAATTAAAGCTTATAAATCGTGTTGAAGCAACAATAGATAAAGAAAAATACATCCCATTTGGCATCTCGCAAACACGTGACAGTAAGGTTCCCGAGTTTCCCACATTTGGCACTGGTTATCATACGTACGTTACGGGTTTGACGCATAATCAAAAAGGGTTTCCCGCGACAGATAAACAAAAAGATCATGAAAAATTAATCAAGCGTATTGTGGAAAAAATAACTGATGACGCAGATAAACTGGTAAAAGTTGAAAAATTCCATTTGGATGATGCTGATACTGTTTTTGTTACCTATGGTGCATCTGCTCGACCTGCTGAAACTGCAATGGAACAAGCCCGTAAAGAAGGAAAAAAAGTGGGTTTACTCAGCCTTAAAATTGTATGGCCATTCCCAGAAAAAGTGGTAAATAAGCTTGCCAAAAGTGTTGATACGATTATTGTACCAGAGATGAACCTTGGCCAAATTGTTCATAGTGTTAGAGAAGCTGCACACGGAAACTGCGAGGTGCTAAGTGCGCCAAAAATCGGTGGCGAGATGCATCTACCACATGAGCTTATGAAATATCTGGAGGAAAAGTAGACTATGATAGAGATTAGAACTGCTGCTGAAATGAACAAGAAATATATCCGCGAAGAAATGTGGCCAACTATTTTTTGTAACGGCTGTGGACATGGTGTAGTGTTAGAGTATACCTTTTGGGCTCTTGAAGAACTTGGCTGGGATATGGACAAAGTCGTTTTTGCCTCTGGGATAGGATGCTCATCCCGCCTACCGGGTTATATCAATGCTGATGGCCTTCACACAACCCATGGTCGCGCTATAGCGTTTGCAACCGGGATCAAAGCAGCTAATCCAGAGTTGAATCTTGTCGTATTCACCGGTGATGGCGATTGTTCAGGTATCGGTGGCAATCACTTCATTCATGCTGCTCGGCGAAATATTGACATGACGGTTATTATGATTAATAATTTTATCTATGGAATGACAGGTGGGCAGCTTGCACCAACCGCGCCGCTTGGTAGTAAAGCAACGACTGCTCCCTATGGAAATATTGAGCCGCCTTTTGATATTTGCAACTTGGCAAAAGCACTTGGCGCCAATTATGTAGCACGATGGACTGTAACCCATCCCTACCAACCAATTAAATCGGTGAAGGACGCTATGAATAAAAAAGGATTTTCACTGGTTGAATTTATGGCCCCCTGTCCAACAGCGTATGGGCGACGTAATAAACTAGGTGACATCAAAAAACAATGGGAATGGTATGATAAAAACACGATTCTCATTGAAGATTATGAGCGAATAATG
>CAZRMY010000053.1:0-11614 GCA_964601295.1 uncultured Thermoplasmatales archaeon
TGAGCTGATATTTGGGCAGTATTTCTAAGAAAAGTAGGCGTTCATCGCCTTCTATCTCCTCTTTTTATTACATTTTATGAAAAAGTATTTAAAATATTAAAATAAATATTTAATTATAAAAATATTGATTGTATGCTATAAGGGGGAATATTATGCATAAAAACCAACCACACTTGAGGATATTTATAATTTTAATTACACTTGCCACTCTGTTCACCATAGATTCATGTGGCATGGGGCTTTTCTCACAAAATCTGTCCATTGAATATGGTACCATGATGGTGCATAACACGACTGCTTCACCAGGTGACACTGGCATAGTGATTAAAATATCCGGTGAATGGTCCACTGCATTAGCAGCATACACTATGTGTATGCATTATGATCCTGCGGTACTTGAACTCTGGTATGTTGATTTTAACAATACCCTTGGTGAGAGCGCCGATTTTATGACTATCTGGGGGTCAGATGAACCCGGGAACGTTACTGCAGGAGCCATCTGGTGTGAAAAGCACCCGTCCGCAGGATCGGGGTTACTGTTTAATGTAATCTTTAACGTATCTGAATCTGCAGAAAATGGTGAGTCACTCTTAGATTTGACTAAGCAGCTGCAACCTCAGCAAATCACCAAATATGTTCCACCGTTAGGCACCAGCGGGTATATACCCCTGTTAACTGATGGGGTTTTGAAGATTACTTTTGATGAACCACGATATCTGTTAACGGTGAATACGGTAGGTAATGGAAATGTCACGATACAGCCTTTATTGCCATGGTATGCGTCTGGCACTGAGGTGTGTCTCAGTGCGATTCCATCAATAGGCTGGGAGTTTACATGTTGGACCGGTGATATCAATGGGATTAATACATCCGAGTTTATACTCATGGACACTAATAAGACAATTACTGCCTGTTTCAAAAAGATGTCTTCTCAGAGTAATATAGATGCAGATGGACAGCTTGATTGGACTGATATACAACCGGGATTTACAGTGAGAACAAATATAACAGTTACTAATAGCGGTGCCCCCTCGTCTTTTTTATCCTGGGAGATAGCTGAAATTCCAGATTGGGGAATATGGGTTGTCACGCCTACGGAAGGGTCTAATCTTTCAATATTTGAAGAAGATCGTATATTTGTGGAGATTCAGATTCCATCAGAAAAAAATATTGAATACACCGGCAATATGCGTTTAGTTAATAGAGACAATCGTAGTGACTATGTTGATTTACCTGTATCTGTAACGACCTCAAAAGTACGGGTGGTACCTTTTTTGGTTAAGTATGTACTACAGCGTTTTTCCGTTTGCAGTAAAGTAACCCACATTTTGATTTCATAATGCTTGCTGCCCATAATCTTATAATATTGTATGGTATTGATGGTGTATAGGTTTCCGTGGTATAGCCTAAACATCGGGAGGGTTATCTTCCAAGATAGTAATATCCCACCGGCATTATGACATTTGGTCACTGGATGGGTTACCAGATTGTTACGGTAAAATTGGGATATATGATGATTTCGCCGTATTGGTTATACCTGGGATGAAACCAGTGGTATAAGGTGAAGAGGCATGGATGTTAAACAGGAAGAGATTACCACGTTACATGATTTATGTATGGACAATGATAAGCTTTTGAAACATGTTAGTGGTTTTACGAGTGACCGTCCTGTTTCTGTTGTTATGCCGATGTTGTTTAGTGAAATCCATAATAATGCGCTGGAAAATATTGTGAAGCAGTTGAATAAATGTACGTATCTTAACGAGGTTATCATACCCCTTGCAGCTAAAGATGAAAAAGAATTCACGCAGGTTAAACGGTTTTTTTCACGGTTGAAACTCCCTAAGTTGGTTATGTGGTGTAATAGCCCGCGGGTTGAGAAGTTGCTTGGTGATTTTAAAAGTGAAGGGTTAAATTTATTGAAGCATCGTGGGAAAGGCCGTGATGTGTGGCTTGCGTGTGGTATTGCCAGTCTTAACTCGTATGCTATTGCGTTGCATGATGCAGATATTTTTGGGTATACTGAGAGCATTCCCACGCGGTTGTTGTACCCGATTATTGAACCAGAGTTGGATTTCAAGTTTAACAAGGGGTATTACGCTCGGGTGAACCGTGAGAAACAGATTATGTACGGCAGAGTATTTCGATTGTTTTTACATCCGTTATTGTTGTCATTTGTTGATTTATCAGACCGTGAACCAGATTTTATACGGTTCCTGCGGGCGTTTCGGTATCCTATCTCTGGTGAGTTTGCGTTAACCAGTGATCTTGCTCGTGATGTTGATTTACCGGGTGACTGGGGACTTGAGATTGGGATTATGGCTGAGATGTTTAAGAATGTCGCACGGAAACGGATTTGTCAAACTGATCTTGGTTTTTATGATCATAAACATCAGAAAGTGGGCACCTCGGAGAAGGAAGGGCTTATGCGTATGTCCGGTGATATTGTGAAAACCTTGTTGCGGGTGTTGATTGAGGTGGATAATATTCAGGTGTCCCGGGCGTTTCTGGTGTCGTTGCGGGTGTCGTATCAGCGTCATGCGCAGGATATTGTGCGGAAGTATCATGCTGATGCGCATATTAACGGGTTGCGTTATGACCGTCATCTTGAGGAAGCCATGGTTGAAAAGTTTAATCGACAAGTTATTAATGCGGGTACAAAATACTTACGTAAGCCAGTGGGGACACGTATCCCTGATTGGCTCCGTACGATGTCTGCGCGTAAGAATATACGTGAGGAGTTGTTGGAGCTTGTGATCCGAGAAAATGAGACGTGAGGAGTGTTTGTTTTTGTATGAATCAGGATTGGAATAAAGGCCTCAGCCTTGATGCAGATATACGTGAGCATTGTAAAGCAGCTAAACCAATGGACATCGTGGTAGGTGTCTTATGTAAGGATGTTGAAACCACGGTGTTGAATGTGTTGAATGTAATCAATGAAGGATTGTATCGGTATTTTCCTAATTACAATAAGGCTATTGTGGTTTGTGAAGGAAATTCTAGTGATCGTACTAATGAGGCGATTAGTTTGTTTCAACCGTATAACACCATTGAGAAGTTTTCCACTAATGATATTACCACGGGTGGTAAGGGTGCTGGTGTGATGACCGTGCTTGAAATCGCGCATGAGTTGGAAGCGAAATGCACGGTGTTAATGGATGGAGATCTTCTGAGTATTAAACCTGGGTGGGTGCAAACGATTTCTAATCCCATTATTTATGGCCGTGCGGATTTAACCGTGCCCTATTACATCCGTGATAAATATGATGGTGTGATCACCAATAATCTGGTGTATCCGTTCACCCGGGCGTTGTATGGTATTGATATTCGTCAGCCGATCGCCGGCGAGTTTGCGATGTCCCGGAATCTGTATGAGATCTTGCGGAACCATCCAGCGTTTCCACCGGATTTCGGAGTGGATATCTTTATTGTAACGGTCGCTGCTGCTGAGGGCATGATTGTTAAAGAGTCATTGTTTTCATTGAAAATCCATGAATCTACGACGCGGTATCTCGAACCAGAGAAGTTTTTAGTTCCCATGTTTCGTAAGGTAACAGGGACGATGTTTTCGCTTGCACAGCATTATGAGAACCTCTGGCGATCTCAGGAATGCGTGAGGGGCAAATCATATCATCGAGAATGCTTCAGTCAGAAACCTATACCGGTAAAAATTGATTTGGAGAAATCAAAGAAATCTTTTATAAAGGAATACCATGGATCACGGGATAAAATCGCTCGGTTCATCCCAGATGAGGTACTACACGATCTTGATACTATCATTCAGAGTGATGGTTTATTTGACTCTGAACTCTGGGCAGAAATCGTTTTTAACTTTGCTGCTGCGTTTAAACGAAATAACTCTGAAGGAGAACTCTATGTACTCTTGGATGCCTTGAAAACATTATGGATTGGTCGATTCGTTAGTTACGCTGATGAAACACGGGATATGGATATTAACGGCGCGGAAAAGGTTATTCAGAAACAAGCAGAGGTCTTTGAGGATAAGATCGATTACCTCCGCTCAATATACTAGTGACTAATGTTTCTTCTTTATTTATTATACCGGCGAAAACAACAGGTTTTTTAGAGGAAACCACAATATCATGTTGAACTTGAATTTGGTCATTAAGACGGTAAGTGTTATTATTAGATTTAGGTCGTAAATGTAAAGGATCTCAATGAATTTAATTTTCGAGTAATTAAAAACAAAAATTTATATATTCTGCCCGCTTTGATAAAGCCGAGAGGGAGGAAGAAACAAATGCAGAAGCACCTATTTGAGAAAAGATTTGTAGTTTTTCTGTTTATTCTACTTCTGGGCGTTGCACTATCACCTTCTATTACTGCAGATGCTGTCGAAAATGAGGCAGGTGAGAATACTACCGAGTTTAGGGGAATAGATAACGCACCTTTCCGCATGAATAAAGACACAAACGATGAAAAAGATAACGAAGTGACCGACGAGTACGATCGATGGGCGGTCATCATAGGAATTTCAGATTACCAGGGCAATGATAATGATCTTCATTCACCGGCGTATGACGCACAATTACTTTACAATTCGTTACAAGTTCGAGATACTCGGTGGACGGGTTCGAATATGAAACTTCTTACGGATCAGCAGGCTTCCAAAGCAAACATCTTAAAGTATCTTGATTGGTTAATTGAATATGCAGATGATGGTGATATTATCATTTTTTCGTACAATGGTCATGGATCATTTGTAGAGGATCAGTCACACGATGAACGAGATGGGAGAGACGAAGTTATTGTCACCTGGGATAGATCGTATATTACCGATGATGAACTAGGGGAAAAATTTAATCAACTTGATAAAAAAAATGTGAGTGGCATGTTCCTTGTCTTTGATAGTTGTCTTAGTGGAGGATTGATTGATTGGATTTCATGGCCTTGGGAAAATCCACATATTATTTCAGATCTATCCAAAGATAGCAAAGTATGGGCTGAAGCAATGTATTATGGCAATGAATTCATGATGGATATAACAAGCAAAAACCGTGTTGTTTTGGTATCTTCCATTCCTCGAGGGATAGCGTTATCATTAAATGGTCCAGATGGTTGGTTTGGATTTACACGTGGTGTGAGTAGGGCAATAGAACGATGGAGAAGAACTGCTGAAGGCGTGTGTCGATATGCAAAAATGTGGTGGTTGTCAGATCCTACACTAATCAAGGTTATGTTGCATCCTCTGGTTTGGCTGAGATCTCTTGATTACTGGATGAGCGAACGCCTTCTGATCTGTCCGTATCCTATGTGGAAGGATCAATATCCCGCGAATTTCCCACCAGGAGAGCGTTTGCAATTGGTGAAATAAAAAAAGATGGAGATTATCACTTCCTGAACTGATTACAGTGACTAGCGATACTCTGGGAACTTTTCTACTGCTAAGGGTTGTGAGTACCACATGAGATCAAGCCATGTTAACAAAGGGCTAGAATCCAATATTACTTCTTCCTTTTAGTGGTATTACTTCGCACCAGCCGTTAACAGGAGTTAAATAAGGCTACACAACACGAATCCTTGGCCATTATTCTTCCTAAGCATTTAAATATCAAAAGCTATATACTGCCTCACTTCTCTTACAGGTGAACTATGGGAAAAGGAATCAACGCGGCACGTAAACTCAAAAAAGCAAGAAAAAAACAACAATGGAATGACCGCTATTTCAAAAAACGGATATTACATCTAAAAGAAAAATCTGATCCACTTGGTGGCACACCCCAGGCTAAAGGGATTGTTATCGAGAAAGTTGGTGTAGAAGCAAAACAGCCGAACTCAGCTATACGTAAATGCGTCAAAATACAACTTATGAAAAACGGTCGGCAGATCACCGCGTTCGCACCCGGTGACAAAGCCATTGGATTTATTGATGAACACGATGAAGTCGTTGTTGAAGGCATCGGCGGTCGTATGGGCCGTAGTTATGGGGATATCCCCGGTGTGAGATTCAAAGTGATTAAAGTAAATAATGTCTCCTTGCAGGAACTCGTGAAAGGAAGAATTGAGAAACCAATGAGACGATAAATATGGCAGAAGAAATCATACAGCAGGATATCGGTTTTTTTCCCATGCTGGGAAAATACGACATGGAAAAAGTAACTATTGAGGATAAAGGACTTGCTCGATATATGAACATTGATATCGGTGATTTTTTCCGTGGTGCACCACATGCAAATAAACTCTTTGGTAAATCAAAGGTGTCACTGATTGAACGGTTGATTAATAATTTGATGCGTACTGAAGTATACAACGGTAAGAAAACCAAAGCGTATAAAGTGGTAAAAAAATCCTTTGAAATTATTGATAAAAAAACGAAATCTAATCCGTTGCAAGTGTTAATCTATGCATTGCAGAATGCGGCGCCTAAAGAAGAGATTACCCGTCTGCGATTTGGTGGTATATCTGTGCCGAAAGCAGTGGATGTAGCGCCACAGCGTCGCCTTGATATTGCATTTAGGAATATCTGCAAAGGAACTGTCGCAGCGACCACGAAGAACAAACGCAGCGCTGAAACCTGCCTTGCAGATGAGCTTATAAAAGCCTCAAAAAATGATCCTTCATCGTTTGCTATTGCAAAGAAAAATGATATCGAACGAGTTGCGCGATCAGCTCGATAAACACTATGGTATAATCCAGGTTATAGAGGGAAATTTTTATGGGAAGAAAAGAAGATAATATTAAGAAAGCAAAAGCTTTGATGAATAAATTAGATCATATTCGAAACATTGGAATAGCCGCGCATATTGATCATGGGAAAACCACACTCTCTGATAATTTACTTGCAGGCTGTGGAATGATGAGTGAGGATCTCGCGGGTAAACAACTGGTGCTTGACTACGATGAACAAGAACAAGACCGCGGTATCACCATTAACACGGCGTCAGCATCAATGGTCCATGAGTTTGAAGGCGGCGAATATCTGGTGAACCTTCTTGATACTCCTGGGCATGTTGACTTTGGCGGTGATGTCACCCGTGCTATGCGTGCAGTAGACGGCTGTATCGTCGTAGTCTGCGCTGTTGAAGGCGCGATGCCGCAGACGGAAACTGTTATTCGTCAGGCACTCAGAGAAAACGTGCGACCCGTGCTGTTTATCAACAAAGTTGATCGACTTATTAACGAGCTACGAGTAACGCCTGAGGAAATGCAGCAGCGGTTTGTAAAAATTATATCCAAATTTAATGAGCTGCTCAACAAAATGGTTCCCAAAGAATTCGAAGGAAAATGGAATGTGAAAGTAGAAGACGGTACTGTTGCTTTTGGATCAGCATTTTATAACTGGGCTATCTCTGCACCGTACATGCAAAAAACGGGGCTGAGTTTTAAAGATATTTACGAATATTGTGATAAAGAAGATCAGAAAACCCTTGCTAAAAAAACCCCTATCCATGAAGTACTATTGGATATGGTTGTTGATAATCTCCCGTCACCGCAAATAGCACAAAAATACCGTATTCCGCATATCTGGCGTGGGGAAGCAGACAGCAACATTGGAAAAAGCATGATTGAATGCCGGGAAAACGGTCCGCTTATGTTGATGATCACCAAAATTATCATGGACCCACACGCAGGAGAAGTTGCGGTGGGTAGATTATACAGCGGGAAAATCGAACGAGGTCAGGAAGCCTACGTTGCGGGTATGCCCCGGATGAACCGGGTGCAACAAGTCAACCTTATGGTTGGTGCAGACAGAATCCCTGTGGAGTATGTAAGCGCAGGAAACATTGTTGCGTTAACTGGTGTCAAAGACGCTATCGCTGGCAGCACGGTAAGCTCTGATTCCGAAGCCGAGCCCTTTGAACGTATCGTTCATGTATCAGAACCCGTGGTTACTGTTGCTGTGGAAGCAAAAAACATGAAAGATCTTCCCAAACTCGTAGAAGTTTTACGCATCGTATCTAAAGCAGATCCAAGTATCCAGGTGGATATCAACCAGGAAACCGGTGAGAATCTCATGTCTGGTATGGGCGAATTGCATTTAGAAATCACTGAATATCGTATCAAAAACGATTATGGTATAGACATTGTCAGCTCAGAACCCATCGTGGTATACCGTGAAACTGTTGCAAAAAAAAGCCCTCATTCTTTTGAAGGAAAATCACCAAATAAACATAACCGGTTTTACATTGAAATAGAACCCCTTCCAGATAACGTGATCAAAGCACTGTATGATAACGAAATCCCTGAGAATGTGAAAAAATATCAGAAAGAAGCTGCTAAAACCCTGCAGGAACTTGGGTTAAGCAAAGAAATAGCTAAAGGCATCTTTGGTGTCAAAGGGTTAAACATTCTCACTGATACTACAAAAGGAATTCAGCATCTCTTTGAAACACGTGAACTCATAAAAGAAGCATTTGATGAAGTCATGCGCAGCGGCCCCACCGCAAATGAACCCTGCCAAGGATTACTAATTAAACTCGTTGATGCAAAACTCCACGAAGACGCGATACACCGCGGACCTGCACAGGTTATTCCTGCGGTACGAAACGCAATCTATGGGGCCATGACCATCTCAGATCCTATTCTTCTTGAACCCATGCAAAAGGTATTTATCAGCACCCCTCAGGATCTCATGGGGGATGCCTCACGTGAGCTTAACCAACGACGTGCAGTCGTCCGAGATATGACTACGGAAGGAGACATGGTGAACATTGATGCTAAAGCACCCGTAGCAGACATGTTCGGGTTTGCCTCATCTATACGTTCAGCAACCGGCGGACGAGTCCTCTGGAACACCGAAAACATCGGGTTTGAACCTCTACCCCGTCAGCTTCAAAAAGATATTGTCACGCAGATTCGACAACGTAAAGGACTCAAACCAGAACCATTCCCACCGGAATACTACGCCGATTAACACCATTTTTTTCTTTTTCTTTATTTCATTCTTCAGTGCGATAAAAAAATTTAATAATCATTATATAACAAAATATCATTAACCCGGTAGGAGGATGCACTATGGACAAAGGAACTATACCTATCAATAAGCAATTTGAACTTGAATACCGGTATTTCGACCGTGATCCATCATTTAAATATTACAACAGAAAATTTGAGATTTATCTTGTGCATAAAAAAAGTTTACGTCGAAATTACGTGCTTCATATGGATAACTGTGAAACAACACCTGGTAAATGGGCGCCACATATACATAAACCACCAAAAATTGATACTAAACTGTATTTTGGTGTGACCACGCTCAACTGGGGTGATGTGAAAAAAAATTTCACGGAATGTATTGTTGATGAAATCGGAGAAAATCATCGTACTTCTGTTAAGAAAGCTATTGGTAAGCTGGTTTCACCAAAATTATAAACACGGGTTTGCCCGGATTAGTATTCTGTTACCTTATATTTCCAATGGGAGGGCTCATAAATCTGACCGTTACGTTTCAACCGGTCTAATGCTTCTTCAACCTTCCCTGATTCCATGCCATCTATCTCTGCTTCACGTATGATATCACTTCGTGCTGCAGCACCTTCTTTTGACTCGTTTGACAGCCGGCGGATAATATCTATAAGATTACGCATGCGGTCATGTTGACTATGACTGATACCTGTTGCAATAATATCAATATCAAAACGCCCGGTCTCCCGGTCCATACCAACTCTTCGTAGATACGCGTCAATAATCTGGATAGCACGTTTAGCATCATTTGCTGTTACTTCTTCACTGAGGCGAACACGTGCACTTGCTTCAGCTAACCGTACAAATGCTTCTAGTTGCCGAGCGGTAAAAGGTACTGATTCATCTGATGCATTCCGAAAGTCAACATAGTAATTTTTTAAAATATCCATTGCCTCGTCAGTCATCACCGGGAAAATCGTTCGTTTTGCATATGCCACGTATTTCCGCATAAACTCCGGTGGAAACACCGGCATCACAATCTGAATAAGCTCGTCACCCTCTTTCTGAGTATGGCGTGCTTTTTTTGATTTCCGGATATGCTCACCGACCTCCCCTGCTTTATGCGTCCGTAGAATATGTGTTGCAAGATCCGTATCAGTCTGACGATTCGGTTTATCAATGATCGAAAAAATAAGATCGAAGCGCGAAAGTAACGCAGGTGGCATATTAATCTGCTCATGGATAGGTATAAACTCATCAAACCGTCCAAGTTTAGGATTTGCTGCAGCTAACAATGAACACCGTGATTTCAACGTTGCATTAATCCCTGCTTTAGCAACAGATATCTCCTGTTGCTCCATCGCCTGATGTAAAGAGCTCCGATCTGAATCATCCATTTTATCTATTTCATCAATACAGGCAACACCCATATCCGCCAGCACCAATGCACCCGCCTCAAGAGTCCATTGCCCTTCAGCAAACTCATCGCGCACTGCAGCAGCAGTTAACCCTGCTGCAGATGAAGCTTTGCCCGAGGCATAAATACTCCGAGGTGCAATCTTAGACATATATGTTAAAATCTGAGATTTCGCAGTACCTGGATCACCGACAAACAAGGTATGGATATCACCACGGATATGTGTCCCATCGGGCATCTCTTTTCCCAGACCACCAAATAACACCAGAACCAACGCATCTTTTTCAACATCCATACCATAAATAGTAGGAGCAATACTCCGTTTCATCTTTTCATATAAATCAGGGTCTTTACTAATTTTGATGATCTCTTTTTCATCCTCCTCATTGACCTCTACTTCTTCAAAAGCCAGCTCCTGACGTTCAATGCTCACCGCGTCTAACGCCTTGTTAAATGACGTTAGTTTAAGTGTCCCGCGTCTGCGTGCTGCAGAACGCAACATCCCATTTACGACAACCCGATCACCGGGTGCTATTTCACCCACAAGATCATCTTCAAGATACGCACTGATACGCTCTGGCTGAGAGCCTCCACGTAACCCCTCGGGGTTCTCCTGTATCTCAATTTTTTGTGAATCAACAAACTGCGATAAATTCATCGACAGTTTAAACGAAGACACTCGGCCACAGCCACCTTGATCTTCAAAACATTCAGCAGGCTCTTTAATAATATCTTCTTCCTGCTCAATTCTAATTACCGCCCCACATTTATTACATTGAAACGCAGCTATCTGCAATTTCGGACGAACCTCTGTAACTTTCTTTACCAATCCTTCCACAGCTGCATATTTACCAAGATGGTTCGCACGTATTTTACGAATACCAATCTTATTAGTCTCAGGGATATCCACCACACGGACATGTAAAATTGGTTTCTCTTCACTGGCAACTTCAATGTCTTTTAATGCTTCTTCAGCGTTAAAAATTGTTTTATACGGCTGACTAATAAGCATTTCAGCCAGCTTAGCATCCGCTTTATCAATATCCCAGTAGTTCACCATTAAACTACGTTTCTCTGGATATGCCAGCGCGATGGTTTCAAGCTGTGATTTATAGTTTTCTTCGAAGAAATTCTGCCAGGATGCAGAAAGATTCTCGTCTTTAAGGAGTTTTACCGTAGCCATTCCCCCAAAATAAAATGGTAGTAACGACAATACACATCTGTTTTTTAAAGGTTTTTAGCGGGTGTAGACACGCCTTGAGTGGATGTACGTATCAAACTATTGACTGCCCATCTGCCTTCTCAACCCCGTTGACCCTCTGAGCATCAACA